>NZ_CP039892.1 GCF_005221325.1 Agrobacterium tumefaciens
ATGACAATCTGCATTTCAGCCGTGAGCGGCAAAGGTGGCGCTGGAAAAACCACCGCCGTGATCCTTCTCGCTGGCGAGTACGCCCTTGAGGGCAAGTCGGTGCTTCTGATCGATGCTGACGGTCGCCAGAACCTAAACGAATGGTGGAAGCGCTCAACCGAGAAGGGCAACCAACCGGATGGCATCACTCTCGTAACAGCAGCTACAGGGGGCGGTATTCAACGCATCCTCGAAACTGACGGCGAAAAGTACGACGTGGTTATTATGGACTCGCCGGGTCAAGACACCGTGACGCGGGACACGATCATTGCCGGCTCTCATGTCGTGATTACGCCCATCCAACCCAACCAGGACGAAATCTTGGCGTCTGGTCAGGCCGCTCAGGATGTGGCTGACACGAGCGATAGGGTAGGGCGGAGAATTCCGCACCTAATCTACAAGACGCGGATAAGCATGCCTTCCCGCGCTCTTGCCGCGTATCGCCTGATCCGTCCGTTCGTGGAGAACCTGAAGGAAGGCGGATACGATTCCCATCTGCTTGAAACAGAACTTGTTGAGCGCAATCCCTATCGAGAAATCCGGAGTGGCTTCGGAACGCTGCAAATGCTGGAACTCACGGATTCGATCAAGAAAGCCCGCATGGAAGTCGTCGAATTGAAACAGGAAATCGAAGCATTCGTGCAGGAACAGGTAGAGGGCTGATCTCATGGCACCAAGAGACCTCAAGCTGACAGAATTCGCTGTCGCACCACGCAAGCCAAAGCCTCCGGTAGCTGAACAGCAGGTTCAAGATACTCCGACCGCTGCGGAAACCACCAACACGCCGGTGAATGATACAGCCCCTGCAGAACGTGTGGAGGAGATCGTGGCAGAGCCTAAAGCTGCCGCTGGCCTCATTACATCAGATGAGAACGTTCAGCGTCAAAGGGCGACAACACGGGCGCTGAACAACGAAACGTCTCGCCTTCGCCTGAAAGAGCTCAAGCAGAACAAGGCACGCGAAAGCAAGCATTTCGTCAATGTGCCTCTCGACTACGACACGAAGCAGCGCCTTAGCCGAGCTTCCATTGATAACGACGTCAAAATGACGGTCATACTCAAAGCTGCGATCGACCAGTTTTTGAAGGACAACGGCTATTGATCCTTGACGCAAAGTTCCTCGTTGGCGTCGCCGTCGGCGGCGTCCTCGGCATCGCTCTCGCGCCTCACAGCGGCCAACTTGGGATTGATTTTTCCCAACTGCAAAACACCATTCTGGCGCGAGCAACAGGCGAGGGCGAAGTAACCGATAAGGGTAACTGGCCTACGGACGAAGAGGCTAAACAAGGCCTATTTGTTTTATCCAAATGGGATATAAAAAACTTCGGCAGCCAATCGACGGTTATAGTCAATAGGTGTATTAGTATCGGCGAAAATACCATTGCTTGTGAGATGAGGGCAAAACTTAGTTGGCTAAAGGAAGAAGCCCTGATTGAAGGGCTTTTTCGCGGAAAACCGGAAAATTGGACTCTGGTTTCGGCCAAGACTAGGTAAAGAAGAACCTAGAAAATACCTCGCAGAGACAGCAAGGCATCTGCCCGAAATGCGGGCACTTGCTCAACCAATTTGGTTCATTTCTCAAACATTCGACCATTGTCATATCTACCCCCAAATTGGTAGGGATTGGACCCGCGAATCGTTTTAAAATGGATAGTGCCAAATTGGTATAATTTGGTCATAGTACCCGCGATGGAGCGGAGTAGGAACCGAGAATACATGCCTGACACAACGCGGGACCTGATTAAATATAAAAGCTCGAAGGGCTTGGTCGAGACCACAGACGAAGAGGTCGACAAGCCCCTTTACCGCCGTCCTGGTTTCGAAGGTATCGTGAGCTTTAAGGAAATGGATGCGAAACTGGCGGCGTTCCTTCGGGACGCCCGTGAGAGCGAGTATCTAACCCGCGCTGAGTTTGCGCCAATTGTAGGCCTCTCCACAGCTGTCTACGGCCGTTATGAGCGCGCGTTCTCCCGAATGACGGTAACTCGCATGATCCATCTGTGCGAGCTTCTTGGTTTCATGCCAATTGACATGCTCTTTGCTGCCGCCCCCCATCTCTACGGTCGTACGCCTGAAGAGGCTAAAGACCATTTGGAGCTTTCCCATTTGATCCGTGGCCTCCCGCATGAGGCTGTT
The DNA here is from genome assembly GCF_005221325.1 of Agrobacterium tumefaciens. Classification (NCBI taxonomy): domain Bacteria; kingdom Pseudomonadati; phylum Pseudomonadota; class Alphaproteobacteria; order Hyphomicrobiales; family Rhizobiaceae; genus Agrobacterium; species Agrobacterium tumefaciens. The sequence continues at coordinate 2,176 of NZ_CP039892.1, forward strand.
CGAAATCTTATCGGTATCGTGGCGAGAATGACACCTGAAGAGAACCCCGCCGAAAAGGCGGGAAAGCCAGAAAAAACCGGGAAGAAGGAAGGCCGCTAAGCGGCCTTTTTCTTTTCGTCACCCTGCAGCTGGTGCAGGAAGTCGGAAACAGCCTGAGCCTTGGCGGCAGCTGTAACGATCGCACGCTTGTCCTGCTTGAGGACTTTAAGCCAGCTCTCGATGTAAGTCGCTGTACTGTCGCGCGGATCATGCTCGACACCGAGATCTGCACAAACGAAAGCTGCTGAAAGTTCGGCAACGAGTTCTTCCATGGCATATGCTTCACTTCCGAAGCGTCCGGAAAGGTCTCGATCGAGACGGTGCTTTGCACCCGTCCAGTGGCCCACCTCATGAAGTGCTGTGCTGTAAAGATGGACTTCGCTCAGAAACTTGTCGCGATCCGGCATCTGAATGTCATCGAGGCCGGGGCGGTAACACGCATGCTTTCCGCCGTAGGTGATCTTGGCGCCGGTTCGCTCTAGAAAGGTCTCGACGCTTTCGAGGACCGGAACTGGCTGTAACGGCGTTTCCTCGGCGGGGCTTTTGAAGTGGTCTAGCAGGCCGTCGATCTGCTCGACGTTGAAGACCGTGTAACCCTTGAGGTAGGGGATGCTGCGATCGTCTTCGCCCTGCTGTTCCTTCGGGTTGAAGGTGCCGTACTTGACGACTAGGGTTCCTTGCTCGCCCTTCCGGACCTGGCCGCCGACTTCGAGCGCCTGACGATAGGTCATCCAAGTGTTTTCGTCGTAGCCGGCGAGCTGGCTGGAAAGCCACAACATGATGACGTTGATGCCGCGATAGGCCTCGCCGTTAGAACGCATCGGAACTGCTGAGCGGGCAACAGTCCCGCGCCATGGGCGGATCCAAGGTTTGGTGCCGGCCTCTAGCTGCGCGATGATGGAGTCTGTGATGCGCTGGTAGGTGTCCTTGCTCTGCATTGCCGTCTCCTGTTCGTTGGTTGACGGCAAAAAAACGGAGACAGTCGAATCGAGCCCATGCACCTGCAGGGCCGAAACGGAGAGGAGGACCGCGAAGCGGTTGAATGGGGGAGGGGCTGTCGTAGCTTGTCCGTCAAATCACTCAACGAACTAGAAGACGGCTGCATGGAGGGGAGCAAGGGCACTGCGCGGCCCAGAGACGGCCATACAGTGCGCCTGACGGCAAATGACGCTTAACGGTCCCGATCGTCGCCGTTACGTTGCTGCTGACGGTTTGCGGCCTGCTCCGCCTCGGCGGCCTTCAGCTCGGCATTCTGGTTCTGCTGCTGTGGCTGTTGATCAGCTTTTTGCTCGGCCTGCGGCGGCTCACGAGTTTGGGCCTGAGATTCCTGCGACTGTTCTTGGCGGCCAAGCGTCTGGAAATTGGAGCGAGCAGTAAATTTCACTTCCTCGTCGTCTGCTGGCATCCGCTCAGGTAGGTCGGCGCGGTCTACCGCAATAATCCCCTTTTCGGTTACTAGCGTTGCAACACGGTCATCGTGGCCGAACACCTGGCCTTCGATCTGTTCGCCTTGTCGCGCTGTTCGCACGTAATGCTCGAACGGTTGTTCTCCGACCTCCTTGAGATCGTTGATTGCGCCTCGCAACGCCTCGCGCCGATTGGGGTCTGCCGCATCCTCCATGACATGCTTCATCGCGGGGCTAGAAGGGTCATTGTGCGTAGCAATCGACGCTTCAATCATGCGGGTTTTGGTGATGACACTCATATCCAGCTCGTGGCCGTAGTGCCGGCCAAGTTCGGAAATGAACGTCTCCTGGGTGCGTCCGTTGCCTTCTCTGAAGGGGTGCACATAGTTCAATTCGGAAAAAGTTTTCGCGGCGCGCTCAACGAATTCTTCGCGGGTGGCGTTCCGCATGGTCGCTGGATCGCTGATCGGTTTCAGGGCCTCGTCCAGGCCCATCTCTATTCGAGCGCCATGCAGGAACTGTGAGCCGCCTTTACCCATATTCCCAATCGGTTCGACGCGCGCGCCATCGACGACAGGGCTTTCGTTGCGTGTATGTCCAGCCCACTCGTACACGTCTTGGAAGATATGGCCGTGAATTGCCTTCAGGTGCGCGGCATCAAATTTACCTTTAGGGCCGCCACCTTCGGCAATTTCTGAGATTCGATCTTCCGTCGCACGATACTCGATCGTCCTCAACTCGGATCTGGATTCGATGCCAAACTTGTTCCGGAGAACATTTTGACGGTCAGGATCGTCGGACGTGTTTGGATAGGTGTAAGAGCGATTGGGATTTTCAGCCATAAAAGCAACCATGAAAAAGCCGCCTGCGTCAGCAGACGGCTGAAAGCCTAAAGAAAATGCTGTCGATTTACGCCTTTGGCGCCGGCAAGATGCGAGCGCGATACTCTTCGCGGGTCAGATCGCCCGCAACGTATGCGGCAGATGCTTCTTCCAGAACCGGATCGTGCTGATATCCCTGTCGCATGTTCGCTGCGCGGGCTTGATCGATCGCCTTCTGGCGAGCAGCTACAGCTTCCGGGGACCGGTCGGGGCGGGGTGCATGGACGTTCATCGGCAAATCTCCAATTACTGTTCAAACTAACACGAAAAGGGCCGAAAATCCAGCATTTAAGCGGATTTCCAGCCTGTTTCGGGTTGGAAGCCCGGTCACCGACCGGGCTTCCTTGCGCGATCAACGCTGCTCCCATTCGATGATGGCCTGCAAAGTCGGATCATCCTGATTGGGGAAGCGGCCCAGGTTCGCGTTGAACCGCATCTGCTTGATCGAGATCGTGTAGTAGGGACGGCCTTCGGCGTTGTCTTTCTTCCAAATACCGCCGACCTCAAGATCGTGGCCGCCCGGAGATTTGGCATAGACGCGGTGCGTTGGAGCCAGAGGGTGGGACGAGGAGAATGGGGTCGCCGTGATCGGCAGGTCGCGTTCGATGGTAGAAATGAGGCCTTTGCCGGAAGCGGTATCGAAGTTATCGCCGTCAAACTGGATGAAGTTGGTGATTTTCATGATGTAAACTCCTCTTTGGTGGTTGCGATGAGCGTTCACAAGGCACGGCGGAAAGCGGTGCGCACCGTAGGCCGGAGCGCAGCGTAGGAGGCTGGTAGGCCGCAAAATTTGCTTCGCGAGGAAGCCGCAGGCGGGGAAATTTTACGGTAGGCCAGCTTTGCGCAAACCGCGTCGCTGTGCGAACGGGCATCAAGAGCAACCGCCCCAGAGGAGTTTGGCGTGAAAGCGTATTGCAAACCTCACCTTTGACCTGAAACCTCTACCGCTATGAGTTGCGCCAATATTATTCATCTTTAGCGGGCAAACAACCGAAAACGCTGGGTATTTTCCCGAACGTCGTTACCGATTTGGGTAAGTAAATACGCCCACTGGCAATTGAAACGCGGCAAGTTGGATCGGTCGTCAGTTTTGGTGCTGACCACGCCTATATGTTCCAGGCACCTCGATCTCGGCGGCCCACATGCCGGCTCGACGCTCGCGCGCGCTTCCTTCAGCGTTATGGTAAGCGTTCAGGTCGAGCGGGTGGCCGCTCGGGAGATATCGCAAAAGCAGCATGGCGTGACCTGCCTTGATCATCTCAAGGCCAATATCCGTTTGTTGGATGAAGCACTGACCGACGAGGCGACGGTATTGGTCTTTGTCGATGACCTTGCACGTAACGTGGCGGCCGTCGATCATTCGAGCGAGATACTGCCGCGCCTCGACACCACATGCCCATTCGGCACCATTTTTCCAGCCTTTCTGGTCGCGCTCACAGGCATCGATCGCGGCTATCCTGATCCTCTGCTGCCGGATACTGAAAGTATCGCCATCGATCACGCGCGCCTGGCCCGAATAGTCGGCCGCGGTGGCGGGTTGCTGAATGAAAAGCGCGGCAAGCAATGCCGAAAAACCGAGGTTTCTTATCAATTTAGAGCCTCCATGGAGTTGCGGGCAACCAGCCCAAAAACGGAACGGGATAGATGAAGTTCGCCGGACGCGGCCCGGTCCGTCATGGCCCGCAGGTAGCCTCCCGGCGAGCTGACTTCCTGGCGGCTGTATTTCTCGAACGTGACGGCAATGGCGACATCGGCGGCCTGCTGACCCATGCGATCGACGGCGCGCAGGCGGGCATCCTCCGACACGCCGGCCAACCGGCAAATTTGCGGCGAGAGGCGGGCCAGATCGGACCAGCTGCGGGGCGCAGCGGCAAAATAGGTACTCAAGGACGGCGCAGCCCTCCAAACATCTTCAAGAGCAACTAATCCAAGCTGCAGGCTCGATTGCCTCTTGTCTGGGCCGGATCCTCTCCACAGGCTTTCCTCAAAAGCCCTCTTGCTGGCGGAGCCAGCTCCAAACAAGTTGTGTTGTTCGGCGGTAGCCGAACGCATTTCATCTTTACCAAGGTCAAAACGATGGGGGTTTGTAATCTGTTTGTGCATGTCGTTTTCGACATTCGCGCATGTCATTTCAGCATCAAACTGAACATCGACGGCTGCATGCGCAGCCAAATGCAGGCGGCTTACAACCCATTCCAGCAAACCGGCTGCCTTGCGCAGCACATAGGCTGGGGCCTTAGAGGCTGTGCCGACAAAGGCCGCGATACGCTCGATACGGCTTTGCATCCGAATGATCTGGGCCTCTGTCTGCTCGGCTGCTGCCACAAGGCTATATCGCGCGCTACGAAGCGCATCGCGGAACCGGCGCGCTGCGGCGTCGGTGACGCGCTTTTCCTCGCGCTTCTGCCGCACGAGCTGGTCAAGCTCACGGTATCGCGCGATCAGCACCCGAAGGTCGATCCCGCAGGCATCGGAGATTTCACCTTCACCGTCGCGGATCGGGTAGCGTTTGAAATTCGCGCTGTCCTGCATGGTGATCAGGCCAGCATCGAACAGACGCGACAGGATGCGGCTCACGCGTCCAGGTGAGCGGTTAATCTCAAACCCAAGCTGATTGTTCGACTTGAAGACGATCGGACGTCCCGCCTTGTCGAAAGCGTCCGCTTTCGCGGTGTTGATGATCGTCGTCAGAAGGTGGCTTTCTGTGCTGGTGACAAGACCAGTACAAGGCAGGTTCTGTGACAAAACTGCCAACTGGGCGCGCGTCACCGATCCGACTTCCGTCGACTGGGCCAGTCGCCGGAACTCAGCTCGCTCTTTCGTCATCCTGCGGCCGGTTGGCCGCTTATATGCAAGGGTTTCCCCCATTGTCCCGTCTCCTAAGTCAGGGACCAGACAAAGCTTCGCCGTTCACCGAAATGGTGTTTTTCTTATTGACTTTTGGGAGGGGGTCTGCGAGAAAGATCGTGCTAAAGAGTTTCTCTGACAGACCGCTTCCAGATTTTTTCGGGGAGCGGTTTTTCTTTTCTGGGCCGGTGTGATCTCCAAAAATTCGGTTAGAATGTATGAGTCGGATCAGTATCTGATTCCGGTTAATTTCGATACATACCCTGATTACCCAACTTGGCGCAACAATGGTGCCTAAACCATTAGCGTGACGCGGCGTAAAAAACGCAAAAAGCGGACAAAACCGTTGTCTATCAACGGCTTTGATTGCTTTTTGCCGTCTTCATCAAAATTATCAACATTGCCAAATTGGTACAATTTGCCCTCTTCGGCCACCTTTTTAGGGTATTTCTTCCCACAGGGCGGGGAGGAGAGTTTGAGAGGAGGGGGGTAGGGCCTTCTCTCAAGAGGCGGGCGCGTCGAGCGACCGGCTCTATATCGGCCCCCACAATTACCCCCAAATTGCAGTAGATTTGCGAACGCGAAAGCGCCCGCCTTGGCTCGATGCCAGGGCGGGCGCAGCGGCACTTGATCTGGGGAGAATCAAGCGGCCCGCATGTCGTTTTGCTCAATAAAGGACGGGGGAAGGTCGAAGGCATCTAGTGCCGTATCAAGAGCGGCTTGAACATCAGACCAATCCACATGTTCAGGGTCAGCAAGATACGCTTGGATCAGCTGGCAGCAGCAAGCGGCGGCTTTGGTCGGATCGGGAGCACGGTCGAACATTTCATTTCCTCAAAAAATGGGGAAGCCGGTCACGCTGGAGGGACGTGACCGGCAGAAAGCAGCGGCGGGTTATTCCGCTGCCATCGGGAAATTGTGGGCATCATCGCCGGGTGTTTCGGCCTCAACGGCTTCTTCCGGCTTGAACCGGAGATTGGACGGCAACCAGTTTTTGCCCTTGACCGCGTTTTCAGCATACGCGGCGGCTTCGGCCTTCTTCATGCCGCCGATACCAGCGGCAAAATCTGCGCCGCGTACCTCGGCAACTGCCGCTTGAATGCTGCCGCGATTGAGCATCGAGAAATAGCTGTCTGCGGTTGTTTCGAACCACTCGCGCATATCGACATCAAGAGTGCGGCCAACCATGCCAGCGTGAGCGATTGCCTCCTTTCGGAAGCTGTGTTTCGTCTCGACGGCGTTCAGCGTGTGAGCGGCTGCGAAGGCGAGCAGCCCCAAAAGTTCGTCTTGTCGAAGGTCAAGCAGATACTCCCAAAGGTCAGCCGGATTGCCGGGGATTTGATGGCCGTAGTTTTCGGCAATGCGTTCCCACTCGACAGCAGCGCGGCAAGCTTCGGGCCGTTTCATCGAGCCTTCAAGGCGCTGATGCGTGGTGCTGATTTCCAGAGCCGTCATTCCCTTTGCCCCGTACTGGCCGGGGTAAAGGACGTTCAACAGCATGGCGTGAACAACGCTGACGAGGGCAACACCATGGTTATTCGCCAGTTCCACACGAAGGGCGGCGGTCTTCTGTGCCGTGAGGTCTTCGACCAATACCGCCGAATGGATCAGGCCCGCAGATTCGGGCTTGGCGTCATCACCCCTCTTGTCGCTGGCTGCATCGGTTGTCGGCTGCGCCTTCACGTCCTCGTCACGGATAAGGCCACGGACAATCGAGAGTTTGCCGTAGTGATCGATGGTGACATAGGCTCCCGCCGTCGCCTTGTCGTCGGCCAGAAATTCCTTTTCGCGGTTTTGGAAAACCTCCATCTGGTTTTCGACTTCGATCAACTCGGCCTCTGCGGCCTGATTGTCTTCCTCGGCGTCGATGATTGCCGCAAGTTCATCGTAACGAACGGACAGCGCATCGAGCTTGGCCTGATCGTCGTCGCAAAGCTCGACGCTCTGCGCATACACGCGCGCCATGCTCCAGATATCGGGCTGTTGTGAAGCGCACTCCACCCATTTCCAGCCCTCGGCGCGTACCGCCTCGGCTTGGGCTTCCAGCTTCTCGGCAACCAGCCTTTCCAGTAAACCGCTGTCGCAAGCGTAGCCGCCGCCATTCTCGGAAAAAAGATCACGCCGAACCGGCCCACCTGCCGCCTCGTAAACGGAAAGACCGCCGATTAGCGTCAAGCGCTTGTCGTGGGCCGGTACTTCCTCGGCGGTCAGACGGCGCTTGATCGTTTGCGCATCACGGTCCCAACTGGTGAGGCTGTTCCACACTTCCACTTGCCTTGCGTGGTCGTCGGTGATCGTGAACGCGGCAAGCTGCTCGAATTTCATTTCCTCGGCGCGGAATGCTTCAAACAGAACCGGCGCGACCTTCGCCAGCGCAAGGCGGCGATTGACGATGATTTCAGTCGTACCGAAACGGGCGGCGATATCCTTGATGGACTTGCCAGCGTCGGCCATGGCCTTGAATGCCTCGTACTGGTCGGCGGGGTGCATTCCCTCGCGCATGACATTTTCCGTCAGGCTGATTTCGGTCGCGTCGGCCTCGGCCTTCACCATGGCATTGACGGCATAGTCGGCGGCGATATCGCCACGCTCGGCCAGCAGCAGCAGCGCAGCGCGGCGACGACCGCCAGCCGTCACCAGAAAGCGGCCCTTGGTCCCTTTGCGCACGACGATATTTTGGACCACGCCATTGGCAAGGATGGACGCCGCAAGGGCTTCGACAGTCTCGCTGGTGTAGGTTTTGCGGACGTTCTTCGGGTCCGCATCAAGCTTATTGAGGGGGATGCTGATAATCTCGGTCATAGGTTTCGATCTCCAAATCTTCCCGTTTCCCTTGGGAGCAAGCCCCGCCAGTGGGCGAAGCCTCTGCCTGCGTTTCGCAGGATGTGCCCCCACATCCGGCGGAACGAAGGGGGAGGGCGTAGCCCGCTCCGTCAGGTCGCAGAGCGGGTCATGGGTCGGGAGGAGGGAAACACGGAAGGTTCGCCGCCCAGGCGGTGAAAGCCGTTTTTCCAGACGAGCGACAGCGCTTGCGCGCTTGCCCATTGGCGCGATCGGGGAGCTGTCGTAAGAGCGGATAGAAAAGATGAAATGTGCGTCCGCTTCTCGGACGCCCTCTTTTGATGCGAACCGGCAAGCCGGTTCACCGCCGATCGATCTGCCCGCTGCGCTCCGAGTGATGTGCGCTCCGCTTACCGGGCAGCTCTAAGTTCAACTAGGTCGACCATATGAGGAAGAGCGGCCCATGGCCCGCATCGCTCGGATCAACCGGCGACAGGCCGGATCCGAGAAAGACGTTGAAGAACATCGGAGGTTTCAGCATAGCGCCGGCACGCCGACAGGCAGGGCCGGGAAACCGGGAATTCTCGACACGCTTTTTGCCGGAAAAAGGGACGCCACAGGAGGCTCAGCATAGCGACCCGAAGGGGGAGCCGGGACCGACTTCCCCCCGCAAAAACGTTCCGCTTAGGAGAGTTTCACGACGTATTCAGGCTTCAGGGGAATGCCGGATTCCATATTCACGCAGCATGGAGGAATAGGGATAAGGCGACCGTCCTGCAAATGGCGGATATGGCCGCGCCTCCAATGGGGCCGGACGGTGTAGCTGCCTTCACCTCGCTTCGTCGCCGCGACCTGCTGGCTGGCCCGAACATCGATGACGATCATTGGGCCGATCGGCGCGCGACCTTTCTGCAGGCGCTGCTTGTTGAGCTTATGAGGCGCAGGCTCTTCGCGGCGAATTGCTTGCGGGGTGGCAAGCGCGCCGATCAGGGCAGCTGCCACCTCGAAACCTATGTCGGAAAGGCCTCTGGTAGATTCGTTTTTCATGTCGTTCGTCACGACCAGCTCGTGATTGCCGATGTCCTTTTGGCCGTGCTGGTTGACGAAGATAACGCCGTTGCGATGTTTGTTTTCGAACATCGTCCGGACATAGAGAGAGGCGGTCTTCCCATCGTTGCCGGCGACACGTTCGCAATGCGCGGCCATGTGAACGACCTCGGCACCAATCTTCTGATCCCAGGATATCCAGAATTCATCATGCGGTATGGGCGCTATCTGATTGTCCCAAAGCTCGTTCGAGAAATCGATGAACGTTTGCAACGTATCGTCGGCCGTCTCCGGATCGAGGAAGCTGAACGAGAATTCGGCGCACGTCGCCGCACCGGCCTGAATATGCTTCACATAGGCGTCGAGAACACCGGGCGACCATGGCTCCATGGCCCGATATCTGCCTTCCTTGAAATGCTCGAGCGCTTGATAGAGCCTCACGCCTTCAGTTCCTCGTATCTGGCGATCAATATCCGAAGGTCAATGCAGTTGGAATGACCCACTTCAGCTGCGCGTTTTCTACGGCCGCCGCGATCGCCCATGATGGTGATCAGGCCAACAGCTTCCAATCGCTCCAGCGATCGTGTTACTTGCCTGGGTCTAAGGCGAAGCTCGGCACTAAGAACGACATTGTCGTCGAAGACGAAGGGTTTACCGGACCTACCCTTTTCCTCGTCAGCAAGCGCCGTCAGATGCGCAAGGACCTCGATTTGCTGAACCTCTAAAACGCCCTCAACTGGCTCCATATCGTCTACCAGATCGACAATTTGGAAGAACGGCACGGAACTGGGATCGGCGGCTTCAGCTCGCTGGCGATAACCCACCGCCTTGGCTTCCGCCTCGGCGCTCAAAACCCATTCGGCGTTCTTGAAACGATTTTCGAAATCATCCGTCGTCATGGCGCGGACAATACGCACCGGCTGACTTCCAATCAACGGGCGAAGCAGCCCGCTAGTGAGGGGTCCGAGTATTTGCCATGATATAAGCGGCAATCTGGAAAACTCGTTCTATTGCCTCGGTAATGTCCTGCGAGGCCTGTCTGATCTCAGGTTTTGCGGCCGGGTCATTCGCGATGCCATGAAAACCCTCTCTCAGGGTTTCACATGGATCGGCAATCTCGCGCACCAGCGCCAATAATTGCTGTGTCGTAGCCATGGTTCTTTTGCCTCTGGTCTGCCACTGCGTTTATCTAGAAGCCTATAGCATGGGTTGTTAAGTTATCCCTGCTGCAATGGCTACATGACGAAGCGCCCGCGCAGACCGCCGCAACCGCTCCTGAATGAGGAAAATGCGCCGCTGCAAAGCCGGCGCGTGAAGCGGCGTGATCCCGAACAGCCGCAACTCCTGTTTGACCCAATGCCGGCGCGGATCGAACCTTGCCTTGCCAAGCTGGCGGCAAGACCGCCAAGCGGGCCGCAATGGTCATGGGATATCAAATGGGATGGCTACCGGATCGCGGTTCATCGGGAGCCGAACCGGGTCCGCGTCCTCACGCGCGGGGGCCATGATTGGACTTATCGCTTTCCAGGCATCGAAGCGGCCGCGCTTGCGCTTGGGCCGGCGACGTTCATCCTCGACGGCGAAGCTGTCATGATGGACGAGCAAGGGCGATCGGATTTCGGTCTGCTGCAGGCCACCCTTGGGGGCCGAGGCAGTAAAACGCCGGCAGGACCGGCCGTGATGATTGCATTCGATTTGCTCTATCTCGACGGGCACGATCTGACGGGCACCGAGTTTTCGACACGCCGGCATCTTCTCGATGATCTCTTAGAAGGCGAAACCGGGAGCATTCGGCTATCGGAAGAATTTCACGCGGATCCTGATGTGCTGATCGAGCATGCTTGCAAGCATGGTCTTGAAGGCATCATCGGCAAAAATCGGGACCAGCCGTATCGATCTGGCCGTACCGGCGACTGGATCAAGATTAAATGCGTTCAGCGCGAGAGCTTCGCGATCGTCGGCTTCGAACCTTCGAGGGCAGCGCCCGACGGCTTCGCAAGCCTGCTCCTGGCTGCCCTGAACGGAACAGAATACGTTTACGTTGGCAGCGTGGGGACGGGCTTTAGGGAAGCGCAGGCGCGGTCGCTGCGAAAGCAGCTCGACAAGCTTGCGCGAACGAAGGTCTCGCCGATCCGGTTCGGCAAAGGGCGCGTCGCGACCGCGCCGGGCCTGATTGCCGAGATTGAATTTCGCGGTTGGACGAATGACCGAAAGCTGCGCCATGCGGCATTCAAAGGCATTCGTGAAGAGGCGGATGCAGGGGATATCTTTTCACTTCAGGGTGATGAGACTGACGAAGGCTTGTGACGCCTGCAATCCGATAATGAAATCAGGCTCCACGACATAATGACGTGGCTCTCCTCCGGTCGTGGCGAACCCCATCCCCCTTATGCGTCACGGCCGGACAGCGCCTAATGGATGGTTCCGGCTTCGGCGGGCCAGCGGTCAAGCGAAATGAACCGGCCTCTGTTCTTCAGGCACGCGACAATATCGAGCAACAGGTGATCGCGCGGCCCGAATTCCTCTAGTATGGCCTCGATCTTTGCATTGGCGTCAGGTCGATCGAGATCGATCACGCAAAACATGTCGTCACCGATCGCCGCGATATCAGGACTGGCATCGATTAGGGCATCAACGAGCTGCGGCACGTCAGCGGCGGTCTTCAGTTTTGGCATACGGTCTCCTGTTTTACCCATCTTGGCAGCGAGCGTAGCCGGGGTCCAATAGCAAAAGTGTTAGGTTCTCGGGGTGTTTTTACGGACAGAGGCAATAAGTTCCTCCAGATCGGCATTCGAATTTGAAGCCAGCATGAGGTTATCAGCGACCTCGATAATCGCCGCCAATACCTCCGCGTCTGTCCAGCCGCGCTGCACTGCATCCTCTACCAAATCCTGCAATGGCGTCTCAACAGACATTTGACAAACAATGTGCCGGTTTTCAGCACTACCAGCCGGGGGCTTTGGAAAATTAGTCATCCCTCAAAAGTAAGTTGGTGCCCCTAGAAATCTAGGGGCTGTCCGAAAGCGGACATTTCATCTGATAGCCCTTGAAATTCCAAAGCCTCTTACCGAAATCCATGGGTGAGCGCGGTGCAAAATTCCCGCTCGTTAAACAACGGCCCCGAATACGGGGAGTCGTGCCGAGGACTGGCATCGGGACGGCCAACAAAGTGCAGTGCAGAAACAAAGTGTTGTCTACGCGTCAGAGCCGATAACTTGCTCATGACAGCCGTCTCCGCCGAGAAACCAGTCATTTCGGCCATGAGCGGTCAGCGAACGCAGCGCTTTCAAACACATGATCGAGGCCGATATGGATTGGAAATCCGTCTTGGCTCAAGCGATCGCGTGGTTGAAAGCGACTGTTGCAAGTTCGCTATTCATCCTCGCCGTTTGGGCCTTCTCATACACCGCGTTATTCAAACCCAACGATATCCAGCTTGGGGCGTTCAGCATCTTTATGAAAGCTACGTTCGTTAAGCCTGAAACACCGCCTTCTCGTGCGCCGGAGGCCGCCGATCGGTAGTTGCCGTTCGGGATCACGACAGAAAAGCCGCGCCCGTGGGGCGCGGCTTTGCCTCATTGAGGCAATTTTGCATTTCCGGCCTTGCCATCGAGTTCGACCTGATAGCTCACCTCGACCTTGGCGATGAGCGGAAGCATGACGGCGATGGAGATTTTAAGTTGGCCCTTGTGGGCCAACTTCGCGATTTGCCGGTTGATGAACTGGCGAAGGCGGCGGCCGGTTTTCTGGCAGAAGGTTACGAGCGTTTTCATGAGGTGATCCTCCTTGGTGGTTGTGCGTAATCGCAAAGCTCGAATACGGCAGGAACCGCCGAGTGCATCGCGCAGCGATCGCAACGGAGCGAAGCGAAGTGGAGAACCCCTTGGGGTTGCACGCCAAGGCGGGGCCTGACGTATCGTGCGCAGCATTAGATTACGTACAACCACCAAGGAGGAGGAGCCGGCGAACGCGGCCTTCGTAGCCCCGGCCGTCGCCTTTGCCTTCAACCGGCAAATCGCGATCCGACCGCCAGGGCGGATCTCCATCGCCGTCATGCTGCAGCGGTGGTGAGTACACATCAGGACATCTCCGGCCGGAAATGCAAAATAGCCTCAATGAGCGCCCCGCTTGCGGGGCGTCTGTCTTGAGGGGGAAGGGGAGTTTGAGGGGAGGGGCCGAAGGGGGCTCCCCTCATGGCACTTGCTCGCCGCTCAACACGGCCGTGGATTGGCCTCGTTGAGTTCAAGAGACGAAAGGCAGCGCCGATTAGCGCGATAGAAATCTCTTCAAGCTCCAGCCGGCCTTCAAAATGTAGGGCGGGAGAGCAAGCGAATAGTGCCCACAATCGACGTTCATGACGTGAGGTGACGTCCCGGCATCTTTAAGCTTTTGCAGGAAACTGCCTGACAGCTCGGGCAGGACCACCGTATCGCGCTTCGCAAGTACGACATGGAGGTCTAGGCTAGGCCGCGCCATGCGATCAGCAAAATTTTCCATGTTGAGCGGTGCCCATGCCCTCCTCAGATCACTTACCCCCATATGAGGGGCTAAGCTTTCGCGGATTGATCGGGTAGCGCGCCCAGTCCAGACCATGTCTGCGAGGCTCCCGGCCGTCAAAAACAGCGACGCTTTTGATACCGCGTGGTCGTGGGTCGCCACCAGTCCTGCGACCCAGGAACCGAGGCTCATACCGAGAACCGAGATCTTCCGATAACCCTGGCGTTCCAGCCAACGAATGATTTTTCGGCCATCCCAGACAGCTTGCCGTAGGGATTGGAGCGTTCGACCGAGATTGGCGCTCAAAATATAATCGGCATAAAAAGATCCGGGTCTGCTGCGCTCAAAGTGGTAGGGCATAGCAACTTCAACCACGGTTATGCCAAGCCTGGAGAAAATCTTGGCAATCTGGTCATTGCGAGTGGTCGCATTCCAGTGATGGAATATTACCATGGCCTGATTGAGCGATCCGCTTTCGGTGACCTTCGCCCAAACCGTGTTGTTTTCTTCTACATCCGTGGACAGGTCCGATGGAAATTTCAGCCATCCATTCTCGTACGCGAAGCCGTTTTCGCCTGCGCTCGGTGGCTCGAAAAACCGTGGATCTGCTACGGCCAGGTCGGCAAGCCGGCAAAAATCGTCGAACGTCGCGGCATGCTGCGCCTCTGGAAAGGCCAGCTCAGCACCGAGACCGAATGCCGTGTTCTTTTTGGCTTCGTCCCCGCGTCGGGCCCGGCGTTCGTCCCAACCATCAAGCCAACTATGATACACGTTGATTGCTTCCAATGTCATTTTGCCGCCAGCGTCCAAACTCCGGATCAAAAAGGGCATATGTCGCCAGCAGCGTTGCGGAACACAAAAGGATCGTAAACCCGTCAAAAGCGTCGATTAGCAGGTATGTGACAAACAGCGCCACCACGACGGCCGTCATTCTCCAAAGGGGCAAGTGGAAGCGCTTTCCGAAACAAATGGAGCCATACAAGAATCCTACACAAGACGAGATGGCGACGAGCAGACTACTGAAATGGGTAGGCATTCTGTAGTTGAAGCCACTACCGTCATCGCCAGTCATAATCAGAACTGATGACATGTCCTCAACGAACCAGGTCAGGATGTCCTCGCCGTTGGAAGCCAGGTAGGCACTTTGAGCCTTCATGCAGATTGCGACCAGAACTCCAAGAGCAGTGCAACGGAAAATTCCTTGCATCACCCTGAAAGTGACAGCGGCGGCCACTCGCTCGAAATCGTCAGCCCGCAGCTTGGTCGTGTCTTCAATGGTCCGCAAGTCATGAAGGATCGTATGGAGCAGGATAAGCCCGGCGAACAGCAGGTAGAAGCAAATGCACATGTAAAGGTATGCAAGTCCCGAAAATACGATGGACAGAGGGACAGAAACCACATCAGGGCGGATGATCGCCAAAGTGCCCCAGCTTGTCGCGTAGTCGTCGCCGCCGTTTAGCAGTGGTATCAGATTAACTGCAATCCATTGGATAACACCCGCAAAGACCACGCATATGACGAGAACCGCCCAATACGAATAGGAATAGGCGGTTAGGTTGCGCGCCCAATCGCGTGCACTCTCCTTTTGGTCTATAGGTCCAGACAGCAGCAGGCGACCTTCGCCTTTCCAATAGATCACCAGCTCAGTCACGAGCGCGAAGAACACTGGCAACAGAACCATGAAAAGGAAGGTCCAGTTTGGCGCCCAAAGGAACCCAACTTGTTTAACGACCCCATCCGACCGGGCGTAGGTGACGCTGTGAATGCCCAAGATATATGCCATGAAGCCGAGAGCGGAAGCGCCTGCAAAAACGGTCGCCGGTAAGTTCAAAGGCGACCCAGCCGTGAAAACCGTTTCAGAAAGCCTGCCAAGACCGAACGAGCGTTTTTCCTCGGACCCTTCACCTTGCGCCGCGTATACGATTGGCCCGGGCTCAGCTTCGTCCCTTGTGAAGTCCGGAACGCGTTGGCGAGGACCATCGGGCTTCTTAGAACCCCGACGTTTTGCGACCAACCGAGCTTGGGCGGCGGTAAGCTCCAGTTGCCACTCACTCGTCTCTAACGGATCGTCGCACCCAAAAATCCTCGCCAGCCAGCGAATATTCGGCGCGCTAACGCCCTTGTCATTTTCTTGAAACCAAAGCTGAACCGTTCTCAGATCCACGCCTATACTGTTGGTGTCAATCTGCGAAATCGCCTCTGCCAGTAGCTCGGGAGTCCATGAACCCGAAGGGAACCCGCTACTGTCCAACGGCCGTCCTGCACCCGCAGCAGCCAGGTGCTTGAACAATTCCTTGAAATCCCGCCCATCCTTCGGAGGGGGAACAAAAAATTTCCCGTTTTTTTCCAACGGCTTGCAAGCTCTGATTTCGTTTCGTTTCGTTGGGTTTCGTATCCTATCGTGCCTTCAATCACAAGCAATGCTCTACCCGTGCCCGCAACTTGAACGGTGAGGCATTTCTAATCATGATGTATTCTTCGTCATCTAGTTCGCAGTCATCCCGCGACTGCACTCCCAGTATTTTCGATCACGAGCTTTCGCAAAACGCCAACCTGAGTGAAATGATCGAGCATCATATTGCCGCGCTCCGTGCGATCGCAGACGCTGCTCGCCGGATGAACAAAGGCGGAGTGATCGGAAGCGATCTGATAACAATTTCCCGGAAGGAAGCAGCCACAAGGCTGGCGATAATCAATTATAGCCCCACGTGCGACGAAGAAGAAAACGATAAGCTGACCTACATGGCAGCCTACATCATTGCGACCGGCAAAGCCCTGACAGACCCGGAAATGAGTTCTGTTCTGGACGGATCTCGGGAGCGGAGGACCGGCCTATCTTCCTAGTAGGCCATGCTCTTCCAATTCGGAGGTTGCCGGCACGCTGGTGTGCCGCTGGATGCGGCACGCAAGAGATCTCGTTACCAGCCTAGATCAGTCTCTACGAAATCATTGCCCTTATAGGCAATCTTGAGCCGATAGGCGCGGGCGCAAGCATAGGTGAAGCAATCGCCCAAATTGAGCTTTGCGGGATGATTGACGATCTTGCCGAACTGCTGAGCCGCATCGAGCGCCTTGGATCCAACATCGCCAGTTATCATCGCTTCCTTGGCCTCCAGGTCAGAAGTGAACTGATCGACCATCTGGCGGGCCTTCGCTAGCATTTCAGGGGTTGCGGGCTTGTCGCGGCCTATGGCCTCCGCCATGCGCCGCGTCAGCGCCATAGCCGCCTCCATGCGAACCACTGCCGATACGTAGAATGCGCCTTCGTGCTGATCGAGCCTGTCCATCAGCTCGCCGGCGTCTTCTTCCTCGGCAAGAATGGCGACGATGACAGATGCATCAATGAACAGCATCAGTCTTCGCCCCACATTTCGTCGGTCTCGCGCTTATGGTCGCCGGGCGCGAACGGTCCCGCAGCGCGGGCCAACTCAAGCGATTTCGATAGACGTTCGCGAATAGGCCGATTGACCTTCCGAAGCGCGATCTCGCGCCGCAGCGCCATCTTCACCGCGTCGGTCTTCGTCGTTTTCGTCAAGGTGACTAGCTCGGCCGTAAGCTTGTCCACCTCTGGATCTTTGATGAAAAGTGCCATGTCCATATATCCTTCGAAGGATATAAATATATCCCAGAAAGGATATCCAATCAATGATCGGGGGTTATGCGGCGTCGTATTTGTTGCCTTCACCGGCCATGAGCCAAGCCGGATTGACGTCATGAATCTCGTGCAATCTGCGAAGAAAAGCAAACGGCATTTCTGCCGCGCCGTCTTCATAGGACGCGTAGGATTCCGGCGACACGCTGAGCATCATCGCAAAGCCGGTTATAGATTGTCCGGATTCGGCCCGCACGTTAGCAAGCCGGGACCCCATCTGTTCGGTAGTGCTTTTCATGCCTTTTTCCTTCTCTCGGGTGGGAGGGGAGTTTCGAGGGGAGGGGAAAGGGCTCCCCTCGTCCGAACCTGGGCCGCTCGATGCGGCTCGGGGTCGGCGCCCCTCAATTGATCGGCGCGGATCTCGTTGCCATCTTTGAGAACGCCCGCGCTATCGTGTGAAAGTCCTCTTCGTAGAGCGTTAGACGCTTATCGGTGTTGAGATGCACTGCGTCTGCCAAGTCCATTTCCTCGGCCTTGTCTGCTCCCTTCAGCGTCACGATAGCGCGGCCCTTCTGAGGTCGATCAGGATCAGCGGAGCATTCGAAATAGGTTTGAATGTCGTCCATGACATATCCAAACCCTTCAAGGGATTTTGGTTTATCGGTCACTGATCGTCTCTTTCCAAAAAGTTAGGGCCAGTTTCGAGAAACCGGCCCTTCAGGACAAGCATAAAATCGATAGTTAGCGAACCAAGCCCAGCCGCTCGCCAACGCTCGGCGGCGTCGGCGTTCCGGCCTCCTTGGTCATGGCGACGATGGTTTCATGGCTCAAGCCGGAAACCTCGTAACCCTTGGCGCGGGCCGTCTCTATGAGGATTTCGAGGCTTGGATATTCTTCCAAGAAACCGCCCAACCAAAGGGCGCTTTCGTCGGTTTCCTCGTCTGGAAACGCCGTGAGGAAAAATGATCGCAATGGCGGATCATATCCGATAACGGCGTTTTCGTCGGTCTTGCTACTGCTTTTTACGGTGACGGTGTGACGGCTCAATGTCGTTCCTCTCGATAACAGGGCCGCGCTTGGCGCGGCCCTCGGTTCACTTGAACAGCGGCATTGTCCGCTTTTTGGTGAGGTCGGCCCGGGCGGCTTCGAACTCGTAACCGTCCCAATCTTCCCAAGCTTCCCACCCTTTCGGGGTCGCGATCCCGTACCAGACGCGCACCCGTACCTTATCCCCTTCGAGATTTTCGACAATCTCGACGGTATGGGTCCCGCCCAATCCGGACGGGATATCGTAAACCTCGACGCTGCGACCGGTGGAACGTCCCGGCGCTGGCTTGCCTTCGCAGGTGTCGCATAGGTCTTCGCCTCGCGCCCCCTTCTCGCTTTCCCAAAAGCTGCCGCCGCAGCGCATGCAAATGGATTGCACCATGGTCGGCCTCCTAGAACCGGAAATGAGTGAACAGGCCTTGATTGGCGCGGTGGCTGGCAAGCGCGTATGCGCAAGCCTGAGCCAGAAAATCCGCCTCCGGCTCTATCGGCATCCGCTTTGACCGCTCAATGATATCGGCGGTCAAGTCCTCGTCGCTGGTGCCAACATGCATATTTCCGACGATCCAGCGGAGCTGCGCGACAGGAATGCGCTCGTCATATCTGACGGGCAGGACGGAAACCGTACCCTTGCGGGTGCTGGCGGCGTCACCGGCCTCCTTGGCTTCCTTCTCGGTCGGGAAATAGGCTTTCACGTGCTGGCGGCGCTGCGCGTCCGCTGCACTCATGAATGCGCGTTCCTGTCCCTCGACGACATAGAGCGACCAATCGGCGGCATTGCCGCCGAATGCCGGGTCTTTGTCCCCCCAAAATTCCATGACGGTGAAAATCTGCTCGGTCATGTCAAAACCTCTCGATGATGGGAAGGGTCAGGCCGCAGCAGGTGCGGCGCCGGTTTTGGAAAGGACGGTTTTCGCGGCGTATCGGCCCGCCTCGTTCAGATGGCGTTGCCATACGCCTTGCGATGGCGACCAGCGGAAGCCATGCCCTTTCAAGATGCGGCGGGTTTCCTCGTCCGGCTTGCCGGGGAACACCAGTTGGATGCGTGCAGCCTCGGCGTTTTCCTTCACCTCGACCTTACCCGCCCCCGTTTCCACTTCGCTGGAACGGTCGCCGCGTTCCTTCATCTTGGACAGGTGAGAAAGCCGCTTTTGCATGCGCCGCAACTCGGCGCGGGTGTTGGTCGTGTCGAAAGAACGGCGGCGCTGCCAAGAGGTCAACGCGACGCCGCGAACAGCCCGCGCCTCGTCCATTCCGGTTTTTGCCATGACTTCAGCCAGAATTTCCGCCTCAGTCGCTCCCTTCTTTTCCATCCGGCGAATTATCACGTTCGCGGCCTTCATCCGGTCTATGGAAAGGGCCAGGGCCTCAATTCGCGATGCGATGCGCTGCAATGCCTCGGGGTCGCCGGATCGTATCGGTTCGCCGTCCGCACCATGCGGATAGGCTTTCCGCCGTACCGACTTGCGGGCGCTCTCAATGTGGGCGCTGATATCGGAATAACGGACGTCCGAAACCTTCATCCGCTTTTCGTTGCGAGCAACGGGAAAGCGGGCGGGGCCGGTAATCATCCAATTGGCGCAACGGCTCTCCGCTGCCCAATATTTGCGGGTCAGGGCAATATGCCGTGCAGCGAACGTGCCGATTTCCTCGCCGGGAATGAAGTTTGGAGCCTCGGCCCAAAGCTCCATGACGAACCGGCCGAAATCATTCAACCGCTCGGCCAGTGCTTCGATTTCCCGCAAGGCGCGGCGCTCTGGTGTGTGGGTCAACCAACTGAAATTGTGCTCGATACCCTTCGCCGCGATTTCCGCGACGAAGGTATCAGCAACAGCTGAGAAAACGCCGTCTTCGACAACTGCAAACGTGGGGCGCATATCAGTTCCCCCGCTTGATAACGGTCGGCGTGTGGCGCTCGATCCGGGTTTGCATGCCGACCAGCGCACCGGCCAGAATAAGACCTGCTGCGGCGTTATCGTCCATGTCGGCAAACACCGGATCAAGGACCGGCTTGCAGCATTGGAAAGCCATTGCGGCATCTTCCAAGCTGATTTGAGGAGCGGCGAAGTCCGCGCCCATAAGCACGATCTTTCCGGCCAGCGGCTGCGGGTAACGTTTGAAAATGGAAAATTCAGTGAGGCCGTCGCGCAAACCTTCCTCGTCAGTGACAAGGCTATGGAATGTGTCGAACGGGATAACCTGCACCAGTTCGCAGCCAATGAGCGTATAGGTCTGAGCGAACGCGCTGCGCGCCTCGATCTCGACGGCCTCAATAGTCGCGGCCTTGGGGTCCAGCAGATAAACGGTTGCGGTTTTGGTCATAGTCTAGCCCTTTCTCGGTTCAGCGAAGCGGTTTTCTCGTGCCCGTCGCGGGCAGGAGCCCCGCTCCTGCTCCCGAGTTCGCGCGGAGCAGCGGGAGAGAGGGTGGCAAGGGAACAAAAACGGAGGGGGTTCACCCGCCCGAGGCGCAGCCGAAGGGGCGGCGCAAAGCGCCGATCCTGCACGAAGGAAGGACGGGGAGACCGTTTTTTTCCCTTGTGAGGGAGAGACGGGCAGCGTCCTCTTTCCCTCAACCAGACAGATGGAGAGACGCCATAGGCGTCACCGTTATTCTATTCTTAGCCCGATTGCGCCGCGCCAGCGGGCGTTCTAAGCATCGATCAGCTGGAGGACATTTCTATGACGATCGCCGCCCTTGCGCTGGCCCTTATTGCGGCCTTCCCTGTGCCCGTTTATGCCGAGATCGATGGAAATGACGGCCATAGTCTTTGCCGCGCGCGAAACGGTTCGAGCATGATGCTGGGCTACGTGATGGGATGGCTGGAAAAGCATAACGCTGATGCCGAACTGTTTGATTTGGCCGCTGGCACCATCGGCAACGCCGATGTTAGAAAGCACATCCGTTCTTACGCAGGCCAAGCAGGCGCGGCGCGCTGTATTCCTGATAACACGACAATTGAGCAGGTGACGGATGTGCTTTGCAAGTTCCTGGATAGTAACCCAGAAATGCGAGTAGAGCCGCTGAACAATCTGATGAACTATTCGCTCAGGCGCACATGGGAATGCCCGATTCCGGGGTAAGCTGCCCGTCCTGATACGAAAAGGCCGCCCTGCTGCTACAACAGAGCGGCCCCGCCGGCACATGGCAGGAAGGGCTAGCGACCTGACACGACCTGACTTGATGTTACGTGCAATATGGTTCGCAAGCGCTCAAGTGTAAATGGCTGGCATGATACCAAAATGGATCAGATTTCTCAGATCGAGCGGCATCGCCGCGATGCGCAACCGATCGTAACCCCTTGGGCTAAGACGCTTTCCAAGCGGCTTAGTGCCGCAGGCATAGAGCGGGGTCGCGAAGCGATGCGCCAAATTTAACACCAAACACTTGTTTGTGGGTTCTCATCACACACCCAATTCGGTTACACATACGCGAAGATTACAACATGGTAAGGTAATGGCAGGTCCTTCTATTGAAAATTGGGTCGATCATCTCGGCCTGAAAGAGATTCAAGATCCCGACATTGATAAACCGGTGTATCGCAAGCCATATAACGGCGCGGTTCCTCTCAACGCAGAAGTTGAGGACAAAATCAGCACTAGCATTCGGGTGGCTCGCGACAAGCGGTCCTTGTCTCGCTCTAAAATTGCTCCCCTGCTCGGTCTAAGCGACGCTGTTTATCAACGCTACGAAACCAGCACTTCCCGTCTTACCGTCCTCAGATTGATCCATATTTGCGAAGTTCTGGGCGCTACCCCGGAAGAGCTACTTGCGCCGGCCGCCCCCCATCTTTGGGGCGATAATGAAGATCACTCGCGACTGATGCGCGATACCATCTCCCAAATCCGGCAGCTCGATCACGAAGGTTTGGAACAGATTTACAAGCTGCTGGCCTCGATCAATCAGAAGGCCTCGAACACGAAGGCGGACCGCTGAGATAGTGGCGCGGCGATAGCCGCGCTGCTATTTCGGTCTCAGTGAGTTGGATCGCTGTGGCCGCCTAGACCGGCCAGCTTCACGCAGGATCGCCACGTTGCCAACCACTCTCAATCCTATCGAAACCGAAGCCGCCACAGGCGTCCATAGGAACCGGCTGCATGCAGCCGCATGAAATGGTCATTGTCGCGGCCGCCGCCATTCTTGCGGCCGCTCTGCTGTTGCGACGGCTGCTGCGGCCGTCTGGCCGCGTGCGCCGTCACCGCCGCAAACAGGACCAGGCTCGCCGGGTCCTCGAAAAGATCAACACCATTCCGAACATGCCGCAGCGGCTCGCCTACCTTCGCAAGATCAACCCGCTCACATTCGAGGAGCTTCTATTGGAAGCCTTCGAGCGGCGCGGGCACCAGGTCACGCGAAACACCCACTATACGGGCGACGGCGGCATAGATGGCGCGGTCATCATTGCCGGCGAAACATACCTCCTGCAGGCCAAACGCTACGGCAAGCACATCAACCGCGCCCATGTCGCGGCCTTCAGCGCCGTACTTGCGGCGAAACGCTGTAGCGGTATTTTCATTCACACCGGCCGCACTGGCGCCGGTGCGAAAGAGCTTGCCGGCCTCGATCGCAATCTGACGATCGTCAGCGGGCAAAGGCTGCTCGACTTTCTCAATACGGGCGATATCGAGAAATACAGCGATCACGGCAGGACCTGAAGGTGACGAGTAACAACACGCCGACGGACGAAGACGCCAAGATAGGCGAGCGCATTCGCAAGCGTCGCGAGGCGTTGAAGGTGACGCGCAAGGACTTCGCGGCCGCCTTCTCGATCAGTCCGGGCCAGATCTCCAAATACGAGCTGGGCACGAACCGCGTGCCAGCTGACCGGATCTATAAGTTTGCCGATTACCTCAAGGTGCATGTGACCTACTTTTTTGCGGATTTCGTGAGCGTCGAGGAGGTTGACCGCCTCACGGCGTTCGTCGGATCGCCGGAAGGGGTCGAGCTGAACACGGCATTTCTGCGTATCGGAAGTGCCACGACGAGAATATCGGTCGCCGCTCTGGCGGCCGCGATCGGCGGCTAAGGCAATAGATCGATCTGCCCGCTGCGCTCCGAGTGATGTGCGCTCCGCTTACCGGGCAGCTCTAAGTTCAACCAGGTTGACCATATGAGGAAGAGCGGCCCATGGCCGCCACGCTCGGATCAACCGGCGACAGGCCGGATCCGAGAAAGACGATGAAGAACATCGGAGGTTTCAGCATAGCGCCGGCACGCCGACAGGCAGGGCCGGGAAACCGGGAATTCTCGACACGCTTTTTGCCGGAATAAGGGACGCCGCAGGAGGCTCAGCATAGCGACCCGAAGGGGGAGCCGGGACCGACTTCCCCCGGCAAAAACGTTCCGCGTGCAGTAACAAAACCTACACCAACGCCAGGTAGAGAGCCGCTATAGGGGTTATAGGGGTTCGGAATGTTAGCAGACGTCGAAAAAATCATTGCTGCCTTCGGCAAAACTGGTCTTGCGGTCGCCGCAACGGCAATCATAGTACCCGCTTTGTCGCTCGGCTCAAAACTTATTAAGCTGAAAAGCACGACTGAGTTGGCGCGGAAGGATCGCGAAGCTAAATTCTTCAGCAAAGAATGGGCGAAGACCGCTCTTTTGCAATTAGAGTTCGAACGAGCTTTCGGTACGTCCGCAACCGTTCCAGAAATCAAAGCAATTCTAGCGCATGAAACTGATATTCTGGGGATGGCGCGTGCTTTTGGTCGCGGCTGCGCGCATGTAGAATGGGACGGCACTTGGTTCAGTTTCAACGAACCTGGTGCCTTTGACCGTCAGCGTGTACGCGCATCATGGTTCTTCGTTCTTACCGCGCTATGCGCTGTAGCAGTACCTATCGTCGCCGTCTGGTCATTCCTTTTGGGAGAGAAGGGTCTGGTGACGATCGGCGTCGCTGGAACACCATTGATGCTGATGGCTGCCTATATCCAGTTTCGTGACCTACTTGCCTTTAACGCCGCACGCCAACTGGTGAAAGGGAAACCCCAGCCCAGCGGAAATCCACCGGCGTCCTGATTTCTCGCAGTGGCTGCAGCGAAAATTAGTATCGCGTAATCTTCCGTCTTGATTTTCGCTGCGCTATGTGTTCCCTATTTGTTCCTTTCGCTTGCGTATCGTGGAAGGTATCCGGAATGCTCGCCGCCCTGAAAATCGAGGCAGAAGTCTATGTGCCTCTCATGCTCCCTGGGCTGTGCGCGGGCTTTCCCTCTCCTGCAGATGACTACATTGAGGAATCTATCGACCTCACGCGACTGCTGATCCGCAATCCGCCTGCGACCTTCCTGTGGAAGGTCGACGGCAATTCTATGCGAGATGCCGGCATTTTCGACGGTGACCTGATCGTGGTTGATCGGAGCGTCAGGCCCGTCGACGGCGATATTGTCGTTGCCAGTTCACGGCGAACGTTCGCTAAAGCGCCTCCGCATGAACGGCGGTCGCCCGCGGCTGATGTTCGAGAACCCGGACATGCCGCTCTTCGACCTTCCGGAAATCGCGGAAGTCGAAATCTGGGGCGTGGCACTGTGCAATGTCCATTGGCTGCGTCCGAGGAAGCGGACATGACCTCGTTCGCGCTGATCGACGGCAACTCATTCTATTGTTCCTGCGAGCGGGTCTTTGACCCGAAAATCGCCAAGCGCCCGGTCATCGTCCTATCCAACAATGACGGCTGCGCCGTCGCAAGAACGCCGGAAGCCAAGGCGCTCGGGATTGGCATGGGTGAACCGTACTTCAAGATCCGCGATCTCTGTCGCGATAACGATGTGGCGGTCTATTCCAGCAATTTCACGCTCTACGGCGACATGTCGGCACGCCTGAACACGATCTATCGGCAATGGTCGCCAGATGTCGAAGTCTATTCGATCGATGAAAGCTTTCTCGATATGACCGACATCCGGCCTGTCGATCGCGCCACCTTCGGCCGCGATCTGCGATCCCAGGTCCAGCAATGGACCGGGATTCCGACCTGTGTTGGCATTGGCCCGACAAAAACGCTCGCCAAGTTCGCCAACCATGTGGCGAAGAAGAATGCGGAGCTTGGCGGCGTTTGCGATCTGACGGATGCTAAGGTCCGGCAAAGCTGGCTCGATCGTATCGAGGTAGGCGAAGTGTGGGGCGTGGGTGCCACCTCTGAACGCAAGCTGTTTGGCCTCGGCATCGAGACGGCCGGGGACCTGGCCCGCGTAGATGCGCGGCTTGCCCGTAATCTCCTGAGCGTCGTTGGCGAACGCACGGTATTGGAGCTGCAGGGCATATCATGCCTGCCGCTCGAGGACGTGCCGCCACAGCGGAAAGGCTGCGCCGTGACCCGTTCCTTTGGAACGCCGGTCACGGATCTCGCCGGAATGCTCGAGGCGGTTTCCGCCTATGGCATGAGGGCAGGGGAGAAGCTGCGCCGGCACGGCCTCGAAGCGACCCACATGGCCGTGTTCATGCACACGTCGCGCTTCAATCAAAAGGACAAGCCGCACTCGGCGCAAACGACGGTGCATTTCGCTGAAGCATCGAACGACTCGTTCGATCTGATCCGCGCCGCCCAAAGCGGCGCGCGCAAGATCTTCAGGAACGGCCATCGCTACGCGAAGGCCGGCATCATCATGAATGATCTTGTCCCGGCACGATCGCAGCCGCGGCCTCTGTTCGACGCACGCGACCGCGACCAGTCGGACAGGCTCATGGCTGCGCTGGATGCAGTGAACGGCAAGTTCGGGCGCGGCTCGCTTATCCCGGCCTCGGCCGGCATCAAGCGAGACTGGCAGACGAAGTTCGATCGCCGCTCGCCGCGCTACACCACCAACGTCAAGGAGCTGCCTATCGCCACGGCACGATGAGACAATGACCAGGAACGTAAACCCGGAAATTCTCGCGGACCTTCAGGAGCGGATCGACCAGATTGCGGGCGGGTCCGCGAAAAAGCGGCCGCATCTCCCGTTCGGAGTAGACGAGATCGACGCTCGCCTACCAGGCGGCGGGCTTGCCTATGGCTGCACCCATGAAATTGCAGGGGGTGGAGCGGACGCAGTGACCGGCGCGGTTTCGTCCCTTTTCGCGGCGGGTATCGCCGCCAGGACGAAAGGGCCGATCATCTGGTGTCTGCATCGATCGGACATTTTCGCGCCGGCGCTTCAACAGGTCGGGCTCGATATGGGCCGCGTGATCTTTGTCGAGACCGA
Source organism: Agrobacterium tumefaciens (assembly GCF_005221325.1). Classification (NCBI taxonomy): domain Bacteria; kingdom Pseudomonadati; phylum Pseudomonadota; class Alphaproteobacteria; order Hyphomicrobiales; family Rhizobiaceae; genus Agrobacterium; species Agrobacterium tumefaciens. Next base: position 28,485 of record NZ_CP039892.1, read on the forward strand.
CAAAGAAGAGACGGTTTTGGAGAACGCCGAAGAGGCCCTTCGCTTCGGTGGCATTGGCGCTGTGATCGCGGAAACAGTACGCCTGCCCATGGTGGCATCGCGACGCCTTCAGCTCGCCGCTGAGCAGACCGGTACGCTTGGCCTAATCGTCCGGCGCTGGCGCCGGCAAACCGAAGCAACCGATTACGGCCAACCGACCGCATCCGTGACGCGCTGGCGCGTGTCGTCGATGCCATCTGAGCCGCTTCCGGTTCCAGGGCTCGGCCGGCCACGTTGGCTGATCGAGCTGATGCGATCGCGAGCGGGTGAGGCGTTTGATGTCGAAGTAGGGGCCTGCGACGAGGCGGGGCGTATGGCAAGCATCGATCGGCATCAGAACGACTGGCCGGAATGGAGAATGGCGCAATGACGAGGCCGCGGCTGAAGGATTATCGCGCGGAAAAGATCGATATGGATTGCCGGCGCTGCGATCGGTACGGCGTCTATGACCGCAAAGCTCTGGTGAAGAAGTTCGGGGCGTCGATCGAGTTTGTCGAGATCCGCCGTCGACTTGCGATTGGCTGTGATCGGCGCGGATCCGACAAATGCGAAGCACGCTTCCCTTGCCTTTTGGACCGCGGCGTGCTCATTGAGCCGAGATAGTAGAAAGCGTGAGGCGCGTTTCTCCAGGCTTAAATAGCGCGTTTTCCGAAAAAACGCCGTCAATTGGTCCACAAGGGTCACGTTCATGGACTACTTTAGGTCCATATATGGACGCCGCGAAATTAGAATAACCTGCTGTTTTTAAAAATGAATTTACCACATCCTTTTCGACGTTCTGCAAAACTGTCTCTAGATAAGATCGTTGGAGAAAGCTTATTTTTTGGCACGATAAAATTTCGGAGCCAGAAAAATGGAAGCGGTTATCGAGTTAGTAAAAATCATTGCGGGCCTTTCGCCTGATAAATTCATGCCAATTGTGAGCTTGAGTGGCATCGCACTCGCGGCATTCGCGATCTATGTGATTCAGAAAGGGAGGGGGTAATGAAGTCACGTCGGTTGGAGTGGGTAAAATTTCCCACACATTGGATCGAGGCCAAAGGGCTGAAATCGATGAAGTGGTCTGCGGGCGTAGGGTCAGCCAACATTGCGGCCTTGCTGGCCTATATTGCGCTCTCACATCAGCTGGAAGGTGATGTTGAAGTGCTAGGCTCTAGGCCTTCCGAAGAATGGGGGCGGGTTCGGATGACTTATGACGCGCTGACCACCGCGACGTCGATCAGTCGGACGAAACTTTCGCAAGGATTGCAGGTACTCGAGCAGTTCGACTTGATTAAACGAGATCGCCGCTCACAGAGTACATACGATATTTGTGGTTATGATCCCTTTCAAAGCTGGGCGAAGCTTCCATGCCGGTTCTTGTATCGCGGCGATGTAATCACTGCTTTTCGCGACTTCCAGCTGAGGAAGGCTATAGAGCTGCACGCGTTGAAGATGTACCTTCTTCTTGTGTCGCGAAGAGACCGGCGTTCTAACCTCGTCAACATCAGCTACAATACGATCATGGAATATGCTGGGATCCCGCGTCAAAACATCCGCCCTGCAATAAACGTCCTCTTATATGCGGGGCTAGTTCATATTGAGAAGGTACAGAGCTGGGACCACGACGGCGTTGCCAACGCGTATCGCTTGGCACACGTTGATTCGTATATCCATCCCGCAACTACCTTCGGCACTGAAGCACCGGATATAACTGATTACGAAATATCAGTTTAGCAGTTGCCTTAAAGTGGGAACAGGACATTTAACGGACCCAACGGCTCACGAAAATAACAATGGCCCCTAAGGCGAAGACAGGCAGAGAATAGGCCAGTGCCGAAGGATATTTCCACGGCCAGGTCGGGATATTGCTGCAGCCGCCTGCCCCAGAAAGGCCGCAGGCCAGCCCTGAGACAAAATACCAGAAGCCAGCTGCGAATACGCAGATGGTCATTCCTGAAAAGAGAAAGACGCGCCTCATGGCGCGACAATATCCGAGAGGCTGAAGAAAGATAGAGCCGCCCTCAATGGGGCGGCTCGGCGGCAATCAGCGCTTCGAAAGCTGCCTCTTCCTCGGCTAGCTTTGCCTCGGCCCTCGCGATCTCGGCTGCGATTTCGCGGCGCTCGGCCTGGTCGATAGATGCTGTAAGTTCGGCACGCAGTTCCTGGATGTGATCGTAAGTGGTCATCGTCAGCTCCTTTGAATGAAAACAAAGGTCGCCAACCGATAAGGGAGGGGCTGGGTCAATGACGGCCAAAGGCCGCCTCCGGGGCGTGGGGGAACCGATTTCGTTGCGCAGCGGCGAAATTGGCGGGACCGCGCATCATTGACGCAGGTCTTTCCGTTCGGTGTAATTGGGCCATGTTGAGAGAGATAAAACCTCTCCGTATTCCGCCCTCTTATCTTCGATCTGCTATGACCATCACGCGCCAGACCCTTCGATATCATGCCGCCCCCAGCCGGGTTTATGCCGACACATGGACTGTGATCGACATCTTCACCGGCCTTCCGATCGTCGTTGGGGGCATCGTCATGGACTGCCTTTCGGCCGAACACGTCAACGAAATGGTCGATGAGCTGAACTACGAGGATCTGGATATGCGCGGCAAACTTCGGCCCGACGCCTGACCATGACGCTATTCTACCGCTCCTATCTGATCACTTTCGGGATTCTGCTCGGCGCAATCGCGGGCTTCGTCATCTATCTTGATCAAACCGGCGCGATCGCGCTGCATTGGGGCTTCACGGCGCTGGCTGCTATTGCCGTCGTCGCTGGCTTGATCCTCTTCCTGACGGGCGCGATCGGGAAGCCGGCGACGGTGGACCGATGGGCTGACAGTGCATCTTGCAACGCCGAAGGCACGGCTTACGTGGCGCTGCTGGCCCTGCCGGTCTACGGGCTTCTTTGGTTCTTCAGCGGGAGCGACCGGACTTCCACAAGACCTATTACCGAAATGCGAAGAAAACGGGCAAAGCGGCGTAGGCCATAAGTCGTTTAGGCGTTAGGATTCAATGTGCTTCCAGCTTTGCACGCAGATCCCGGAGTTCCTGTCTTTCGCGAGCAGATTTATACAACTCGCTTAGTAGGAGATCGGGTTGGAAAGGCTTGTGCACAAGGTAGCCGATTGGCCGCGGCTCTCTAAGGAGGAGGTCGTGATGAGCCGTGACAATGATGATGTCACAATCGATAGTCTCTGAAATCTCTATGAGCATCTGCTTCCCGTCGGTCCCATCCTTGAATTGGATTTCCGACACAACGAAATCGGGAGCATGGCGCACCGCAAGTTCGAGTCCTTCGGCACCATTTTTCGCGACACCCACAACCTTGAAACCAGCGTCGATAAGCAGATTTTCGAGATCGAGCGCGATGAGCGGTTCGTCGTCGATGATCAAAACACGCCCCGATCCAGTCAGCTTCTCAAGCTTACCTCGCGCAACAGCTGTTTCTGCCTGTTGTTTTGCCAGCTTCTCGGCAAGCTCTCGTAGTTCCCGGTCCTGATTTTCTATTCGGGCTTCAGCGTTTTCCAGTATGGTCCTTTCAACGAGAGACCGCCCTGGTAGTAAGTCGAGGACCTTCGGCAGCTGCTGCTTCCACCTTTCACGCTTCTCGTCCCAAGTCTGGGGCGAACGGAACTCAAGGCTTCCCTCCGTCAAAGCATGAACGATAAGTTCGCGAAGCTTCAATAACCCTTCGGGTTTTGTGATCTCCCACGACTGGGTTAGGCCCAACGTTCGAGTAACGTCGGTGTAGTCGACCGGAGGGATTACGATCGGAAGTGCCTGATGAGAGCGAACCCAAGTTGCCCCAAGCTCCATAAGACAAAAAGGCCGTTCCAAATAGGCAGCTGACATGAGAATGATCACCAACGCCGGCTCATCAATCTTGTTTTTGATGTACTGGTTGAAGTCGGAAGCGAACGGGATATCGTGGCCTCCTAGACTGGAGCAGAAAATTGTCCGCTCCGGCACCCCTACCGCCTCTTTGAGGAAATCAACAAGTAGGCGAGCTAACGCCTGATCGGCCGTAGCATGACTGATGAATATCGTTGGCATGTTCGCTCCGCGCACTTTTTCGTCGCGGAAAATAACGTTGTTCCCGATTCGATTTCTACACAGATTTAGTGCCGAGTTGCCGAAAGATCCTGGTCGACCTCGGATAGAAGCCTCACAGCTTCAAGCACGGTTGCGGCCGCGCCTTCGAGATCGTCGGCGATCACGGCATGATCGCGCTCGATGCGTTCGCCCAGCTGGTCCATATCCTGCCAGCGATCGTAGGCAACAGCGCGTGAGGCCAGCGCCCTGAACCGCAACGCCTTGCTTAATTCCTGAAGAACCGCGTCACGCTCAGAGGCGTCCATATCTGAAAATACCTTGCGGCTCTGACCGCGCAGCTCCTGTGCCATACGCTCCACTCCTTGGCCAACTCCAGTGAAACAACTCAGCGCTGACACGGGTTCCGTCACATTATTCATGGTTTCTAATGTATTAATGCGAGATTGACTATAATTCCTATGGAACAATGACATATCGCTCCGCAGGGATATGTCCTGCACATGAGCAAACATGATGATTGGCTTAAAGCTGCAGAAGATGCCTGCAGCTATCGACGCATGTACGCGTTGGCCTTGGAAATTTCGATCGAAACCATCGATCCGCAACTGAAGGCGGCTGCGGATGGGGTGGTGGAAGTCTTGAAGGATGTCGTTGGCTTAGCTCTTGCGAGCTCGGACATCCTAAAGGAAGCGCGGCGGCGCTTTACAGTCCTAACAAACGCCTTAGCCGGCGCTCCTGAAATGGAACAGTTTGTCACCTCTGCTGGTTCTCCTGCGGAACAGGTAGAGGAGCTGTTATGTCAAATTCTGGAAAAGGTCGCGAGCAGGACCGCGCACGAGTTGCCGGCAATCAGGACCATGAGGTCCGATATGAAGCCGACAAGGAGGGCGTCTCCAAGGGGATGGTGAAGGACACCATCAAGGAAGTCGGCAATAGCCGGGAGAAGGTCGAGAACGAGCTGGATCGTAAAAAGTGAGACATCATGTCCGTTCACCCCCTCGAATTCCTTTCACTTGCGTCGAGCCAGATGGTGCGCAGCGCAGTCAGACAACAGTCCGGCTACCAGCCGCCAGAGAGTGATGGCGCGTTTGCGCTCCTGCTCGATCGATTGGCCCAAGCGGAAAATGGCCTGGGCCGTACCGATATCAGGGCAACCAGCCCTTGCCGGGAAAGTGAATAGTGCTCATATGCGGGTAAGCGGTTGCGCCCACTGTCCCCCGGGCGCCAGCTGTTCCCCTCTGGAGGTTTCGACCTTCCAATTTTAAGGGCCGCGATCTCGCCGGCCCTTTTTTCTTACAACGAATTGACCAGCGGCTTCTTCGTATCGGTCCCGTCGTAGCGCGACGAGTTAACGTCTCGGCCGACGCGGTGAAACACCAGGTCATCATCAATCTGGTGATCGAGCAACAGTGCTTTGGCGTCCTTTCCCTGAAGGTCAGTATCAAGCCAGTCGTCGTAGCTACTCTGGTCGAGGATCACTGGCATCCTCGTATGGATATGCGCGATGTGCTGAACGGCCGGCGCGGTGATTATGGTACAGCTGGTTACGCCAAGCTTTTCGTTGTGCGCCCAGAGGCCGGCAAAGGAGAACCCTTTGCCTTCCGGCATCTGCAGCAGCCATGGGTCTTTTTTGCCGTCCTCGGCATTCGTCGTCCATTCGAAATACCCATCAGCCGGGATGAGACAGCGCTTCGACTTGAACGGTTCACGGAACGCGCCAGAGGTATCGACAGTCTCGATGCGGGCATTGAACATCGTCGCCTTCGGCATTTCCTTGGCGAAGAACGGCACGAGCCACCACCGGCCGTAATCGACCTCAAGCGCGCCGGTCTTGTCCTTATGGGCAAAATAAACGCTCTGCGTGGGCGCGATGTTGTATTGGGGCGGCATGTTGGATGGTGGCGGGGCAGCGTTGTGGATGCTGTAGAGCGCGTGGATCTCTGCCCAGGTCATTTCATTGGTAAACCGTCCGCACATTCGGTCTCTCCTTTTTGAGCTGGAACGATATGTCAAAATCTCTGTTCCGTCGAAAAAACGAACGGTGTTGGTATGGCGCGATACTACTTTCAAATCCGAAACAATGGTTTGCTCGAAGAAGATCAGGAAGGAACAGAACTAGCCTCAGACGACGCAGCACAACTTGAGGCAATAGCAGGCGCGCGAGAGGTCGTTGCAGATCGGGTGAAACGGGGCGAGACGATCGGAACCGATGCGTTCGAGGTCGTGAATGAGCGTGGCGAGTTGATCCACACGCTACCGCTCCGGTCGGTTCTAAAGTTGACCTGAGCATAAAGCATGGAACGATGTCACGGCCGACGTGTTGAATCCGCAAGCGGGTCGATGAGCGACCGAAGATGGACCTACCCGGCGTGATGACCTGATGGCGATTTGCAGACGCTCCACCGCTGCAATGAAGGAGATAAGAACATGAGTTCGACAACCGACAAGATTTCCGGCAAGGCTAACGAGCTGACCGGCAAGGCCAAGCAGGCCGTTGGTGACGCGACCGACAATCGCAGCATGGAATCCAAGGGCGCAGCCCAGGAAGCCAAAGGCGATGCGCAGCAGGCTAAGGGCCATGCGAAAGACGGCGTGAAGAGTGTCGTCGACAAGGCCTAGCAGCTAATGTGCCTCCCAGCACGGACCCTGGCCCGCTCAGTGAGCGGGCCTTTTTCGTGAAGATCCCAACAATTCATCAATCGCGGCTTTAGCTCGCTCCAGGCAAACCTCCGGCCCTTCTAGCCGTGACGCCTCTGGCCGACCTGCGGGAAAGGACATCACAGCGTTTCCGCCGGGCGGCGTCACCACAGCAAAATGGTCACCCGGACTGTAGATGGCGATCCGGTGGTTTTTGTAATGTTCAATATGGGCTGGCATATCGTTCCACCTGCAAATCTGCACATTGCTCTCAGAGAGAAATCGCATGATTTTTGTCTTCCGATCTAGGAGGACGAACCATGATTGACGCGAATCCATACCGCGAGGACGACCCCGATCTTCTCGAAAATACGAACTTGCCGAAGAGTTTCGTCAGGCGTCTACGCAATGCCTACTATACTAGGTTGTCAGACTTTGACGAGCTGACCGACATTCAGATGTTGCGTGAGCCCGGAATCAGCAAGCGGATAATAAAGGCCGTAAGGACTGAACGGCAACTTGCGCAAGGCGTATTGGCTTATGGTCCGCCACAGGAAGAGGTTATGGTGAAACCGGCTTTCGATGAGAACTTTCACCTCTCTGAGGCCGGTCATTTTATAGCGACCGCAGCAATGTATGTTCGATCGGCTCGAATTATACGGGAAAGCGAGCGATGGGATTATCAATCCTCAATGCTCGCACGTCCGACACTTCATTTGCTATCGCACGCCATAGAGATGCTTCTCAAATTCCCTTTGATCTATGCAGGAAACACGCTCGAACAGGTGAAAAAGAACTACGGCCATCGATTGATCGATCTTTGGCGCGAGGACGAGAACCGACATATTCGAGAAACGGTCAAAGCGCACGCCCAGAAGCATTGGACCTACGCCCGCGACAGCGGCAAATGGCCGAATGATGACTTTTCACCTAATCCCGTCGAGGTCGTTGACAAAGCCCTCCTGCAACTCGGTCGCCTTAGCACCAAGGATACATCGTTTGCGCTCAAATATATCTACCCTGAAAAAGAGCCCGCACCGCGATCGGCGTTCTTGATTGACGTGTTCGGTGACACGATCGAGGACGGGGTGGGCAATCCTCGATCTCTTCTTCAGGGGTTGACGCTCGAACAAGATCTCGATCCAAGGTGATCTTTCTCGCCCACTGGTTCAATAGGGTTGCTCCTCTGCGCCTAGCCAATTAGAGTTGTCGTTTCATATAATGCGCCTAGCTCGTTAGCTAGGCCCATTGGACTATACTCACGCTGGCCCCTCAGAGCCCGATAATGTTGGCGCAGTGACATCGCGCAATCGAGGCAACGGATTTCTGTTCCACCTCGATCAATCAGGCGCGCATGTGCCACTTGCTCGGGACTGAGCGCATCTGGCGGCTCGAATCAGAAGCCATTGATCTTTAGTGGCGGCCTAGTTCGACCGAAATCACTGTCCTGACACAGCCGAACATAAAGATCCCTTTGCGGCTTCGTCCACAACCCAGAGAAAGCAATTAACGTCGCGTTAACCAACCGACGGTAACAATTTTCCCGTGCAAGCTACCCTACGCACAATTACGTCCAGCTTTTGAATGCCACTTAAATCTCATATTGCGGATTGTTTTGAATGTCTGTCATCTCTCGCATCATGGCTATCAAAACAAGGGGCCACGTTAATGCTTCCGCCAAAGGTGCGAAGCACTTTCGCCATCAGGGTATCGTGATAAAGCGCCAAGCGAACGCCCGCCAGCGCTTGGCCATCCTAATCGGCGCATTCGCCGTGATGTTCGTGGTAATCGGAGGTCGGTTGATCCAGTATGGGATCGCCAACCCTATTGTAACTGGGTCTATACCTCCCCAAAACGCGGTAGCCTCGAGACCGGACATCATCGACCGTAATGGCGAGCTTCTTGCTACTGATCTTAACATGGTCTCCTTATATGCGGACCCACGCAAAATCGTCGATCCCGACGAGGTAGTAGAAAAGCTAGCGGCCGTTATCCCCAATCTCGACTGGGGTGACACACATAAGAAGCTTCGTTCCAAGACTGCCTTCCAATGGCTTCGGCGCCAACTAACCCCTCGTCAGCAGGCGGACATCTTGGCCCTCGGCATTCCGGGCGTAGGCTTCCGTCCCGAAAAGCGCCGGTTTTATCCTGGCGGGGTCACCGCTTCCCATATCGTAGGTCATGTGAACGTCGACAACCAAGGCCTCGCAGGCATGGAAAGATATCTGGACCAACAAGGCTTTTCCGACCTGCGTGATGCAGGCATGACGAGCAATATCCCGCTCGAGCCGGTTAAGCTGTCGATCGACGTTCGCGTGCAAAGCATTGTTCGCGATATCGTCCAGAATGCTATGACGAACTACAAGGCTGAGGCTGCGGGCGCGGTTATCATCGATGTGGAAACTGGCGAGATCCTCGCGATGGCGTCCGTCCCGGATTACGATCCGAACCAGCCGTCACGCACCCTTGCCGATGGTAGTATTGATAAAGAATACGAGAAGGGTTGGTTCAACCGCATCAGCAACGCGACGTTTGAAATGGGATCGACCTTCAAGAGCTTCACGCTTGCCATGGGCTTGGACGAGGGAAAAATCAATCTGAACTCGGTCGTGGACGCCTCAAGGCCTATTCGCATGGGCGGCTTTACCATTAAGGATTTCAAGGGCAAGAACCGCCCTTTGTCCATTCCTGAAGTTTTCCAGTATTCGTCAAATATAGGCACAGCCGCGGTCGCTGACCGAGTCGGGATCGAGGGTCATCAACAATTCCTGACCAAGCTCGGCCTTCTCAGCAAAGTTGAGACAGAAATGCCCGGCGTAGCTATTCCGACGCAACCCCGCGTCTGGAAGAAGATCAATTCGGTTACCATCTCGTTCGGGCATGGTGTCGCTACTACCCCGCTACAAACCGCCGTTGCGGCCGCTGCGCTGATGAACGGCGGCGACCTTATTCCACCGACATTTCTCACCCGCTCGAAGGATCAAGCAGATGGGATCAAAAAGAAGGTCATCAGGGACCAAACCAGCGCTGACATGCGTTATCTTTACAACTGGAATGGTTTGAAAGGTTCGGGCCGAAGCGCTCAGGTCGAAGGCTTCCATGTCGGAGGCAAGACCGGAACAGCTGATAAGGTCATCAACGGTCGTTACGCCAAAGACATAAATTTCAACGCCTTTGTTGCCGCATTCCCTATGGATAAACCCCGATACGTAGCGCTTTCGATAATCGATGCGCCGATCTCAGGCGAGCATGGGGGCCGCACGGCAGCCTCGACGGCCGCTCCCATGATGAAGCAGATCATTGGCAGAACGGCTGCGCTCTTAGGCGTTACGCCGAGGTTCGGCTCTCCTGACGCCCAGAGCCTACTTGTAAATTATTGACGGCCAAGCTCAGATGCGGGTCAGCCTCTACGCGCGCAATACGCTCCAGTTCGGTTGCGAGAAGGCTTGTCCCCGCCAAGCTCAGTACAGATTCCGGGTGGAATTGCATCGCTGAAAAGAAATCACCTCGCAGGGCGTGAACCTGACCGGTTGTTACATCGCGAGCCACACTGACTGACATGCCGGCCGTGCAGAAGGAATCAAACGAGCAGCGAGCCGCGAAAGTATTGTAAAACCCTACCACTGCGCTGCGTCCGAAGTAGTCAATCTCGCGCTGCACGCCTTGGTTCGGGTGGGGCAACCTCTCGACTTTTAATCCCAGATACGCGGCTAGGATCTGATGGCTAAGGCAAACTGCCAAGAACGGCGTTCTGTCCGCGATGCACCTGGTCAAAGCGTGTTTCATGTGGACCACGCGTGAATCTCGGTCATCCAACGGATTTCCAGGACCGGGCCCCAAAAGCACAAGGTCGGATTGCTCGTAACCGGTCCTCCATTGACTGGCAGGAAGCACTTGAGGTTCCAGTCCTAGTGCTTGCAACTGGTGGGCCAACATTCGTGTGAAATCGTCTTCCGCATCGAGGACAAGAATTCGCTTTCGTGCCAATCTAGTGGACTGTAGTCGGGCACCACCAGACAACCAAAAGCTAGCTACTCGGTTATTCCTCTCCCGTAGCGCGGCTTGTATCCGGGCGTCATGACCGATCGTATTTCGTGCTGCTCCGAGAAAAGCGTTGAGCAAGCCATTTGCTTTCGCTGTCGTCTCCGCAGCCTCAGCCATCGGATCGGAGTGGCGAACGATCGTAGATCCGACCGAAATTTTTACGCGTCCACCGGGAGCAATATCGGCGGTCCTGATTAAGATCGCCGAGTCCAGCGCTTCTTCGCCAGCCTCATCTACGCCCAACAGCGCGGTAACTCCGGCGTAATAGCCGCGTCCTTTTGGCTCATATTTGGCGATCACCCTGCAGGCGTTCTTGATGGGACTACCTGTGACAGTGGGCGCCAGCAACGTGTCACGCAAGAGCGTCGATGCTCCGGCTCGCGTGTTTCCCTCGATATAGTACTCTGTATGAGCGAGCTTCGACATCTCCTTGAAATAGGGGCCTTTAAGCCGCCCCCCTGTCTCACAGAAGCGGCCGAACATCTTAAGCTCTTCATCCGCAACCATGAAAAGTTCGTCAGTTTCTTTTGGGTCGTTGAGGAAGTCGAGGGCTTGATCGACTTGGGGACCGCTTGCGGGATAACGATATGTCCCGCTGATCGGGTTCATCGTCGCCACTCCGCCGATCAAAGTTATCTGCTGTTCCGGACTAGCCCCAATAAATGCACGACCTTCGAGCCAGATCATAAATGTCCAGTACGCCCCCGACTCCTTGGCCAGGAGCTCACTAAACAGCGAGAGCGCGTGGGCTTTGGAAAAGCCTTCGATGTCTGCGTAGAGGGAGCGCGACAAAACGAAATTGGACCCTTCCCCCCGGCCGATCTCGTCATCAATTATTTTCTGAGCTGTTGCCGCGTAGGCTTCATCGCTGAGGTCGAAGCCTATTCCACGAAGGTCCACGGGAACTTTGGGTATCCGAGCCACGGTTTCCGCGACGGACAGCACTTCGTGATGCGAGATTTCAATTGCCTGCAAGGCTTCGCCGTCATCTTGATAATCGAACCCTACTTCGCGGACCTGTCTGTAGGGGATCATGACCAGGTACTTCAGCAGAGGTGTGCTCGCCGACAGATGCGAAGTTGCCGAGATTTCTTCCAATTTGGAGAAGGAAACGCCATGGCCGGACACGACATCGACCGCTAAATCACTATCGGGCGACTTGCGCCTGGCAATCAGCGCGAAAGACGCGCTTGATCTTGTGTCTATAAGCTTTTGTAAAAGTGTCGACTGCATGATCAACCTCTCTATGAAATCATCCGCTCAACAGTTGAATCGAAATTCTGCGTAACAGCGTCGGCTGAACAGGCGTTATCACCCCCGATCCCTTTGCCCACGAGGACAGATTGTCTATTACGAGCTGCCACATGGCTTCGCGTGTCCGTGTGGTTGCCGATGCCACGTGCGGTTGAAGGACCACATTTTCCAAGCTCAAGAAGGCTGGATTGATTGCGGGCTCATGAGCGAAAACATCGAGACCCGCTCCTTTGATCGACCCACTGCTCAATGCTGCGAGCAACGAAGCCTCGCAGACCACACTCCCACGCGAGACGTTGATCACGTATCCATTTTCGCCGACCGCACTGAGTATGGAAGCGTCAACCAATTTGTCGGTCGAAGGACCGCCCGGTATTGCCAGCACAAGTATGTCTACGTCTCTCGCGATCGAAAGGAGCGAGCTATGATAGAGGAAAGGCAATTCTGGCTGAGGATTGCGCCCATGGTAGGAGATTTCGACGTTGAACGCAGTTAGTCGACGCGCAACCGCCTTTCCGATCGCGCCCATACCGACAATACCAACCTTCTTTCCCTGCAAGCTCTCTCCAGTCAGCGGATACGGCCTTGAAGACCAAAGCCCCTGACGGACGAATGCATCGGCAGCTGGTATTTGCCGAAGCGTAGCGATCATGAGGCCAACGGAGAAGTCGGCAACGTCTTCGGCGTGAACCTTGGGCGTGTTGGTGACCGTAATTCCACGTCTCCAGGCAGCCTCGACATCTATGCGGTCATAACCCGCTCCAAAGCCGACGATCACCTCCACAGCCGGCATCTGATGAAGCAAATTGGCGTCTATGGTTCTATTACCGGAAGTGTCGGAACCGGAGATTATAGCACGGGTCTCATGACCGGAGGCCAGCTGAGAAGATAGGCAAAACTGACCCCCAAGCCTGTCCTTTACCCAAGGCGGAACATCATCTGCGACGAATACCTCTATCTTTCGCTTCTTCATGCGAACCGCTCCGCCGAGTAGGGCGTTGGATCTGTAAAAGGTCTCAGGCCCTTGACCATTTGCGCCAACAGGCGTCCGGATGCTGCTGCAAGCGTCAGACCGTGATGGGCATGTCCAAAGGCGAACCATAATCCACGCCGATGGGGGCTTTCCCCGATTACAGGCAGCATGTCAGGTAAGCAGGGTCGGCTTCCGACCCACGGAACTGCCTCGATCTGCTCCCCAAGCGGAAAGAACCTTCTCGCTAAAGGGATAACGCGGGCGAGTTGGACATTCGACGCGGCAGCATCACGAGCGGCGAACTCTACGCCGGTATTGAGGCGGATGCCTTCCTCCATGGGAGAAAGGCTGTATCCGCCGTCAGCATCTGATGTCGAATGATGAAGCTGGGCTCCCGGCTGCGCATTGAAATGCACCGCATAACCGCGTTTGACAAAGAGAGGGATTTTAATCCCGAATTTTCGTAATAGATCATCTGCCCATGGCCCCAGGCAGACAATAACCTTATCCGCGGTAACCCAACCGTTCTCCGTCTTCACTGAATATCTCCCGTCCGGATCGAGTGTCAAAGACGTCGCATCCGCCTTGACGAAGTGACCGCCGTTTTTGAGAAAGAGCCGGAAGTAGGCCTCAGTGAGCTTCAGGGGGCTGGAAAGACTAAGCTGATCAATCAGCCGAACCGCTCCGACCGGTCTAGCAAGAAGGTGAGGTTCGAGACTGAGAATTTGTGCCGGGGATAGAATGTCTGCGCTGACACCATGACTTTTGAGGCCACCGATCTTTGCTACGTAATCCTTGAACGAAACCTCGTTTGTGAAAACACGCGTCCAGCCCTTGGGACTGAATTGCTCAGATACGCCGGCCAGTTCAGCCAATTCCATGTGTGCATCGACACTCGCGGCGAATAAGGGAATATTCGCTGTCATGGTACGTCGCGCGGATGCCGGCGCGCTCTTATGCCAGTATTTAACCAAGGCTGGGGCTAGGTGCCCCAGGGCTGAGGTTTGGTAGACGCAGTCGCGCCGACGGTTAGAAGCGTATCCAAGGATCGACCGGACATCTCTTGGGAAGAGGATAGGCGAAAAGCCGTCCGGCTGAATTAGTCCAGCATTGCCGTATGAAGTTTTAAGACCGGGAGATGCCTCCCGATCGATCAGCGTCACTTGGAAGCCTTCACGTTGAAGCTGAAGCGCGTTGCACAACCCCACAATTCCTGCCCCAAGCACTGCGATTTCAGTCTTTTCGCTCATAACGCCTCGACGTAATGGACCAATATCTGCCGGCCTGTCCTCAGGCAGCGGACGCGGCGAGCCATTTCGCTGCACGCTTTTCACTCAGGAACGACCTGAGGGTTTCTGTTGCAGGTCTCTCATCGTACAGAATCTGGAAGACACACTCGGCAAGTGGCATCTCTATGCCGGCAATTTCAGCGAGCTTTCTACTGGCAAAGACGGCGTTAACGCCTTCGGCGGTTTCGTTTGCTGCATCTAGCGCCGCAAGAAGATCAGGGAGCTTTGCTCCATTGGCGATATCCACCCCGATCATGTGATTTCGAGAGTGCTTACTTGTCGAGGAAAGGAACACCTCTCCTATATCAGCGAGACCGCCTGAACTATCGGGCCTCGCACCCAGCCTCTTTGCCAGGGCCTGGATTTCGGAAAGCCCAAGTGAGATAATATAGGAGCGTGCGTTGTCTCCAAGGTTGATTGCCAGTCCGGCTGCGATCGCGACGATGTTCTTGACGACACTCAGCGCCTCGATCCCCTTCAGATCGGTGCTACCGAATACCTTGAGCGATTGACTTTCGAGGTGGTTACGGCCCACGTTTATGGCATCGACATCCTCAGCTGCCACCAGAATAGCAGTCGGCGCGTCGTCCATGATATCGGTCGTGATGTTCGGGCCAGATATGATCCCGACTCGATTACTTCTCAGCTCTTCACGTATGACGCCCGACATGAAGCGATATGTCTCGATCTCTACGCCTTTCGTCGCCGATAACATCACCGAGTTTCCCTCGAAGCTGTCGCGTGCGAGGCGGGCTGTCTCCGCTACACTCCCGGACTTTACCGCCATAATCACCAAGCCAGCTCCGTTTAAAGCCTGCTCAATGCTTTCGGTTGCGGACAGCTCATGAGGAAGCCCGTAGGATGTGAAATGAAGCGGGTGCCTATGCTCTTTATTTATTGAGGCAACGACTTCTGGTCTCTTCGACCACAAAACCGTGTGGATTTCATTTTTGGCGATGCGTGCCGCAAGCGCGGTTGCCATCGTGCCGTCCCCAAGGACAACAGCATGTTGTTTCATGACAATGCCTATCCGTTGCCCCAGCTCCTGCAGGAGCGTGGTAGCTAAACGCCTGTTTTGTGGAGAGCCAGTGAGACCACCCCGCAGGGGTGGTCTCAGCGCAAATCACGCAACGTCAAACTGCAACCGGTTATCCTGAAGGGCCGGCGTTTTGTTGCTGTAGACGTCGTAGTAAGCACGAAGTTTGCGTCTCAGCCACTCATTGTCAGACATGCAAACCAGGACATCCGGCGGCGGCGTGATCGTCCCGTGCAGGTCGTTGAGGGCATCCTGATATTTCGTCGTCAGGAGATCAGCAATGCGCGCCGGCCAACGGGTAGAAACACGCCACTCCGCCTCAAATCCCACAGCCAGGGCGTGCTCAACAGCGGTCGCAATGATCGCGTCCCTTCGTCCGCTTTGTATCGGCGCCCGAACCGGCGCAAAGGAGTCGAACAGTGGGTCGTGCTTTCCATCGATGAGCGCGTCAGCCACGCGATCGGCCAAGAAAGGCGACTGATGGAACCCGTCGCGGTAAGTTCCTGTCAGCATCCAGATACGGCTATCCGGAATAGCGCCGATCAGTGGGAAACCATCAACCGGAACTGGCCTGTTGCCGACGTTGACGGCTAGCACCCCGCTAGTACCAAAGCCAGCGTGCATCTGTCGCATTGCCCGTTCAAGCAGAGCATGCAAATCCGGAACATGCGCAAAAACTTGGGGCTTTTCCTGAATTTTGTTCGTCGCACCAACGTATATTCCATCTTCGCGAGGTACCGCGTGAAGACCGCACGCAAACGCACGATTCGGCGTCCGTATGACACTGGGCGGCGGGGGTACGACGCCGTGGCTCAAGAGAACAGATGCCCCGTACCCGCTTGTTACTGGCGGAACATATGGTCCAACGTCTGGCAGTGCTGAAGCCAGAAGCTCATGGCTGAGCGCCCCAGCTGCAAGCACAAGGTGTTCCCCAACAACGCTTTTACCGTCGCCAAATTCAACAGATGCGACCGAAGTCGCCCCCTTTGAAATGACATTCTCAACCGTACCGTCAATCAGTATACCACCGGCATTTACGAACGCCTTTTCTAGCGTTCTCATGTAAACCGGGGTTATGATCGAATGCTCATCAGGAATGTGGAGGCCCTGGAATGGGCGATTGCCACCCTGCGCGGTTACCCAAGGAACTTCATGACCTTCGAGCTGCTGAAAGCTGCGACCGTACTTGGTAAGGGCTTCCCGAATTGCCACGAAATTTTCTGTATCGACAGCGTCTGTACCACCGCCATTCAAAATAATTGTTGTGCCATCTTTCCGTCGAAGGGCGTGGCTTTCGCCGGCCATGCTTACGATTTCATCGCACCAACTGTCCCATACGTCCGTAGCTGCGATATCGAGCTCTAACTTCTGCCGACCATGGGAGCTCGACAGGAGGTCGCGCGTGACTTCACCGAAGGTTCCATTCATTGCGCCTGCAGCCTGGGAGGCGCTGAAGCGTCTTGTTGAAGGGCCGATCACGGCAACCCGCTGGCGACGTTGCGTGAGGCGAAATCCGAGCGCCAACCCCAGGGCGCCATTTCCGACAATCACAGTATCAAAAATTGCCACATCATTCATAAGCCTTGGAACTCCATAAATATTGCTTGAACCTAGCGTCACCCCCGCAAGCGGAGGGGAAACTGAGCGGTATCTGCGCCAAATCGGTTCTCCGCAGCTATGCCCGCGGAGCTCATTCACCATGCTTTAGAGAAGTGGAGCCTCCCCATATTTAAGTTTGCATCGCATCATAGGTGTACGATTTCGGTTTGCGACGCAAGCGCGAAAATACTACTTTTGATTGGTGAGTTGGAATTTTTGATATTGCCATTCCGAAAGAAATGATCAAAGCTTATGTTCAACCGGCGCGATTACGTCGTACGATCATCTCTTCGCAACTCACCTAAGGAGATGCGAACGCGATGACACCGGAATTCGCGTTATGGATAAATATTTGTATTTATATCAACATGTTATCGGATCGCATTGATGGTGGTGATATCAAATAACGCGGACCTTGCCTCCGCAAAGATTTGCGAGATAGCGAGCCGTTTCAATCTCGATCATATTCTAAATAACACCAAAGGTAGCAACCGGTCCCTGAGAACGGTCCTAGACCAGTTCCCGGTAATTACAAAGCAGGGTTTAGTACAATTCCGCGAAGATAACGCTGAAAGCTATCTCGAAGAGGCGCTGCTGTTTGCGGAAACCTCAGGCACCACTGGGGTCCCACTGCAAATTCCTCGAACCAAATTCGATCTTGTCAGCGGTGTAGCAAATTACTGGCTTGCCTATAAAAGATATCTCAGTCCAGGGCGTGATCGAGTGGCATTTTTCCACCCGTCATTTCTAAGCCCACTCAGAGATCTTACCGTGAGGACTTTACAGGATCACGACATCGGAATCATGACGGTATTTCCGATACCGAACCTGTACACCTACGACAGAATTCATGCCGCGTTGGTTAACAACAGGGTAACAACATTGATGAGCTCTCCTTCGAGCATTCATCAAATCCTCTACAACTTTTATATGCTCGGCCTAACTTTCCCTTCGTCCATAGAGCGGATCTTTGTGACTGGAGAGTATTTCAGCCGCAGCCAAGCCAACAACATTAAGCGCTTGATTGGCCGCGATCTTGAAATTGTGCCTATCGTGTATGGTGCCAACGAGATCGGCATGATGATGTACGGCGATGCTGATTTAACCTATCAGGGTTTCACGGCCGATTTTGTGTTTGAGAGCGTCCCAATCCCAGATTATTCAGAGCATATCTCAGCTCTGCCTCTCGGTGCGCATCTAGGCGAGTTATTGGTAACGAGTCTGACGCGCTCCGCTATGCCTATAATCAGGTACGCAACAAAGGATCTTTTCGTCTTCACACCTGCTGTCAACGGCTCGTGGCGCTTCAATCATGTAGGTAGATCCGAAAACCTTCCGCTAAACTTGCGGACACGGAATTTGATCGATGATGCGATGTACTCTCTCGATCATCCAGTTTTCCATTTCAAAATCCAACTTTCGACAGAGGGGTCGGGACTTGCGGTTCAGGTCCTTCAGTCAGAGAAGGGCGCAAACTCGGTTTCTTCAATCATTGAAAGACTGGGGCAGATCGTCCCCGATCAACCGATAGCGATTGAGAACGAATATGCTGGCGGTTTCCGTCTTGGAGAATGCGTATCCAAGATCAGTCGTTTTGCTGTCGCCGCTTGCCCTTGAGATGGTCGCGCGAGCTTCGTCAATTAGGAGGATATGATGACTACTCGCACTGGTGAAATGCATCTTGGCGCATTCCTTTATTTAACCGGTCATCACGTTGCTGCATGGCGACACCCTATGACATGGGCCGGGGACACCTTCTCCCACTATGCCGATTTCACTAGGAAAGCCGAAGCTGCAAAGTTTGATGCGATTTTTATAGCCGACATCGCCGCTGTTAGATTGGATAAAGCTGAGGCCGCTGCTCACTCAGCCCATAGTGGTATCTCACATTTTGAGCCGCTGACCCTGCTTTCCGCACTTGCGGTCGTAACACAACGCATCGGCCTGATCGGTACAGGCTCAACATCCTTTAACGATCCCTACAATTTGGCGCGCCAGTTTGCCTCGCTTGACCATCTTAGCAATGGACGTGTCGGCTGGAACGCTGTGACCTCATCCGATCCTAATGCAGCCCCCAACTTCGGGCATGCACAGCACATAGAACATTCGGACCGATACCAACGAGCAGAAGAATTCGCTGACGTCGTGCTGAAACTGTGGGACAGTTTTGACGATGATGCCTTCACTCGTAACCGTGAAACCGGTGAATATTTCGATCTCGGGAAAATGCATGCAGCTAATCATAAAGGCACCCATTTTTCTGTTGCCGGCCCGTTGAATATCCCTCGCTCTAGTCAGGGCCGCCCTGTCGTAGTTCAAGCTGGCTCATCCGACGCTGGAAAAGACCTGGCAGCCCGGACCGCCGAAGTGGTTTTCACCGTTCAGTCGACTCTTGATGGTGCGCGAAGCTTTTACAGTGACGTAAAGTCGAGGGCTGCCGCATACGGGCGAAATCCAGAAAAAATAAAGATAATGCCTGGGCTTCTCCCGATAGTCGGAAAGACACGCGAAGAAGCGCAAGGCAAATATGATGAACTCCAGTCTCTTATATCACCTGAGGTTGGATTAAGCCTCTTGGAAGGACTGGCCGGTCGAACAATTAAACTCTCAGATTTTCCACTGGATGGTCCACTACCGGAACTGCCACCGACAAGTTTTCAAAAAAGCAGGCAAGCTGTTGTACTAGAGGTCGCCCGTCGAGAAAATCTCACTATCCGGCAACTTTATCTTCGACTAGCTGGGTCAAGAGGTCATTTGACTGTGATCGGAACGGCTCAAGACGTCGCCGATCAAATGCAAGCATGGTTCGAAGACCGTGGTGCTGACGGTTTCAACGTGATGCCTGCCACCATCCCAGGGGGTCTGGACGACTTCGCTGAGCTTGTCATTCCTGAGCTTCAACGCCGAAAGCTGTTCCGGGTAGACTATCAAGGCGAAACGTTACGCGATCACCTCGGGCTTGACTTCCCGGAGCCAATAAGAGCGTCAAGAAAAATATCGGCCTAAGCCGGAAAACCGTTCTGCAGTAGAAGTTGGGTAATTTCCGCCGAACCATCAAGTATCCTCATTCTGGCCCGTTCAGAGCACGGTAAAGCGTTGCTCGATGAACACCGAACAGCCGCGCGATCGAGGTGACAGATTTCTGTTCTGCCTCGATCAGCTGCCGGGCATGTGCGACCTGTTCCGGACTTAGCGCGTTTGGCGGTCCGAAACGAACACCGCGGGCTTTCGCAGCCGCTCGCCCGACGCTTGTTCGGTCCAGGATCAACGAGCGCTCGAAATCCGCTATGCCGGCGAAAACAGTCATGATCATCTTCCCGGCAGGGGAAGTCGTGTCGGCCCAGGGCTCGGCCAAAGAGCGAAGGCCGGCTTCCTTCTCTTTGATCCGATCAACGATATGGAGTAGGTCGCTTGTCGATCGAGCCAGACGATCAAGCCGGGTGACGTTAACAACGTCACCTGGTCGAAGGTGATCGAGCATTTTTGCTAACTCCGGCCTGTCTTTTCGAACCCCTGATACCTTCTCCTCAAACACCCGCTTGCATCCGGCAGCCAGCAGGGCGGCGCGCTGTTGTTCGAGATCCTGCCCTTGTGTCGAAACTCGCGCGTAAGCGATGTGCATATGCTGTCCCCTTGTCGCAAATCATGTCGCAAATCATTTAGCATTTGCGACAGACTTATGCGACACCGAAAACCGTTGAACTGCCGCTCATCGCCATAGTGTCGCATTACTTAGGAATTATGCGACACCATGCCGCCGATTCATAAGGCGACAACCTCAGCGGCAATCACATCATGAAAGCCATTGGACGATAAGCACAGCCGCAACCTGTACCGTTACATGAAACGCCACTGCGGCAAGAAGATTCACAAGAGATGAAATGGCCATTCGAACTGGGCCTCCATATGAGAGACCTCGGGCTCACCAGCGCTGGCCCTGAAGCGGGCCGGCAGACCCGAGGTCAAACTCGGATGAAGACATGAAGCGAGCGTTGGCGGCCGGTGTTGCATCCGCTCGACAACAATAAGATGGGTGCAGCGAAGCTGCCTCGCAATACCCTGTGAATGAACCAACCTCAGAAAAAATCAACGTAATGAGAGGGGAGAAAGGCGCTTAGCCCTCTCTCCCCCACAAGCACTAAACCGGTCTCCCCATGCTTCGGCCTTCGGCCTGCAGCACTGCTGCGCTGCCCTGCGGGTGGGTGATCCCCCTCCGGTTTAGCGCTTGTCCCCCTCTCTCCAACTGTTCCGCACGAGCTCGGGAGCAGGACCGGGTCCTGCCCTCCCTTCGATTTGGGAGGTCAAGCGGCCATGGCCGTTTGCTGAGCAAAGGGACAAAAGATGAGAGAAACGAACGATCCAGGCACATCACTGGTGGAAAAGATGGAACGCCATCTAGCAGCGCAACGGGTGACGACGAGGGTTGTGAGGGAGTGGGATGAACGTCGTGCCTCTGAAGAGGTGAATGCCGTTCTCTACGCGGGTGCCATATCAACCGCTTCCCAAGCGGAAAGGGAAGCCCGCCTCTCGATCGTGTTGCATGAGCCGTCAGATCGAGCGGAACAGGATCGGAAGCTTGAGTACCTGGCCGCGTTCATTCTATCGACGCGGGGGCCGCTGGATCCCATGGAAATGGAAATGATAGAGCGAATTGCTGACCGCCAGATGTGAAAGAGGGGGCCAAAGCCCCCCTCACACATCAATAGTTGGTCGCCACCCATTCACCAGAAGCAGACTGACTATAGCCGATCACTCGGTTGATGGGCTGTGCGGCCGGAGTGAACTTGATCGCGGTCACACAGGAAACACCTGGGCCTGGCGAGCTTTTGTCGCAGTCACCCAAGTTGATGGTAAGTTGATGTTCGGCTCCGCGTGTTCTCATCGGGTTAGAAGAATACGCTTTCCGATATGCGGCCAACGCTTCAGCCTCGCTCGGCACGACAAGCGCCGGAGGAGGGGGAGGAGGAGGCAATAAAGACGGGTCCGCTGCGATAGCCGCCACGATCTCATCTTGCGTCGGTGCGCGAACCTGCGGTTCAGCTTCAGGCATGAACACATAAGTTCCACCGGCACCAGCGATGATGCCGGCTCCAGTCGCAAGAACAACAATAATGTTCTGGTTCATCAATCAGGGCTACAGGTTGAGGTTAAACCAATGGCTCTGCTTAACGCCTTGATCGTTCGGGATGTCAAAACGATAAGG
The DNA here is from genome assembly GCF_005221325.1 of Agrobacterium tumefaciens. NCBI lineage: Bacteria > Pseudomonadati > Pseudomonadota > Alphaproteobacteria > Hyphomicrobiales > Rhizobiaceae > Agrobacterium > Agrobacterium tumefaciens. The sequence continues at coordinate 50,592 of NZ_CP039892.1, forward strand.
GTCTTTACGCAGCGGACGGGGCTGCGACACCTGAACCATGCAGCTGTCGTTATTATCGTTATTTCCACCGAGGCTGCGAACTGTGACGTTGGTGCGTTCGTTTTCACGAGTGTTGCCGTACAACGTACGGAATTCTGCGCGGTTGCGGCATTGATTTACGGTTTTGGTGCACATGTTTCCACCACCAAGGCCACCTAGCCGGCGACCACCATTCCCGTCGTCAGAATTGGATACCTGAAACCCGGCAGGGCAATCCTCATAAGGCTCGTAGGCGGGTTTCCCGGCTTTTGCCTCGTGGCAAATCGGCCACGAAAAACCTGGCTTCTTCATAGCCGAAATCAGTTTTTTCATAGGCGGAACGCAGTACGCAACACCCTGCCAAGAGGGGCTGGATGACGCCGCGCATAGCAGAACCTGGCATCCCCACGATGCATCTTGAGCCTTGACTGATGGAGCCATTGCAAGGGCCGCAACTGTCGCGGCGGCGAAATACATTGCTTTCATATCGGGTGTCCCTCTCAATCGATCATGCGGAAATCGCCGGCTCGACCACGGCAGTCTGGGCCGGAATAGGAAGCTGTGGTTCGCGATAGGCGGCGAAGATCAATGCCGCGACGACAGTGCAGGCGGCGAACCACAAAATGCCCACGCGATAGAGCAATGGTCGGTTCGGGATATCCCTGCACACGGCAGCAAAAGCGAAGAAGCCTACGAGATAGCTGTCGAAAGCCAGATGTCTCGGTTCGTGGTAGATCACCGAGACGACGAGGAACGCGAGTGCAACCGGGGCATGGATCCACCACACCCGCTCGCACGGAATGATCAAGGCGAGCGAAAAAGGGATGACGAGCAATAGCCCTGCCAATGGATCGGTAGCGATCGAATTCGCAATATGGGCGAGATCCGGCAACTATCGGTCTATCCTCTTCGGCTTGTTTCTGGCATCAGCGAATGGTGGTGAGATTTCGCTTCGACGTTCGGCAAGAAGCACAAAATCTGCCATGGGTCGGCGGTTGACTGTTTTATCTACCGCCTTCCGGCGCCACTCGTTCATATCGAGAACGTAAGTGCCCCACATGCCATAGCGGGCAGCCATCGCGTCTGTTTGCAGATCAAGATAGCGCTGGCTGGCATAGGGGCTGTCAACGCGTGCCCAACCAACCCGGAGCATTTCAGCAGCGATGTCGCGTCCTTTGACCGTACATTGTGCGAGCGGAATGCCATCATTGCCATAAACGAGTGTCGTGCATTCGGTCACTCTGTTGCCGATCGTGCGCTTCAGCCACGCTTTTGCAAGCGGCCCACACGGCACAGGCATTGGCGATTTTGTCTTGTCACGATCCGACCACTCCGGATCATACCCCCACTGCGGAAGCTCGCAGGCGTCGACATTCGCAAGTCTGACTTTGTATCCTCTTCCAAGAGTCCCGTACCAAACTGTGCGACCATCGAGAACCGTGACAACGCCTTTGAAGATAGGCAGTCGAACAGGTGCGACCTCGGTGCGAGCTGCACTCTGGGAGTTCCAATATTGAAGGTCAGCAGCCATTGCGGGGGATGCGAGGCCAGCAATCAGGGTCGCTATTGTGATGGTTTTCTTCATTGGGCTGCCTTCTGCGCGCGCTGATTTGCTTCGCGGCTCAGCGCGATCGACGGATGCTGCACGTCCTTGAACTGCCAAAGACCGGCTTTATTCTGCTGCGCCATCTGCTCAGCGACAGAATATGGAACGTGATACGGGAGACCGTCGGTCTTCAATGCTGCAAAGGCGTAACCGCTGCTCACCAGAACTTGGGCCAGGTCAAGGCGCTGGTTTCCTACGGTGGCGTAGCAGATCACATAAGAGATGTTGTTGGTCTTCGCGACGGGCGCGCAAATCGGCTTCGTATCTTTGATATACGCCGCGAGAACAGCTAGAGACGCCTCACCGCAATCCTTCTGGTTGCCATGAGCGTCCGTATAGTTCGTTCCACGCAAGCACGACTGGATGCCGTACAAACGGAAGCGTTCGCCGTTTGAAACCCAGGTATCACCGGTTTCGAGCGTGATACCCGGCTGAAGATCAAAATAGCCTTCCGGGGCCGCCAGCGATGAGGTCGGCAGCAAGGCCGCGATAACTAACGCGACCTTTCTCATTGAGCCTTGACCCGAGGATCGGCCCACATGCCAAAGTTCCCTTTTACACCGATCTGCTCGGCCTCTTGAAGATCGGGGCGCTCAAACGAACCGTCCTGCTTCTTAGTGAGGCGAACAGCACCGAGAGAGAGAAGCTGCTCTTCCAAGTTATCGACACTGTCCAGTGAGCCGGGGTAATTATAGTAGCCGTAGCACGTTGCGTTCTGCGTCGGGGCACTTTGCTCACTCAGAAAGGCTCGGCAAAACAAAACCTTTGGGCTTTGCAACATAGTCTGTAGCTGCGTCACTCCGAAATCTTCGCAGGTGCCGGCATAATCTTCCTGCCGGTTAACGAGATCCCCTTTGCACGGCTGTATACCGTAGAGATGCAGGGTGGTTTTCTCGTCCACTTTGAAGTCCGTGGGCGAAACAGCCTTGAAGCCGGTGGCCGTAGCAAAGCCCTTCCGGTTCACGGCTTTACCACCGCCGTCATAATACTCGACTACAAGAACGGTCTTGCCCGGAGAGGCGAGGGACCGAATGTAATCCTTGTTGATTGCGGGAGCCGCAAACGCCTGTGTTGCCAATACGCAACTAGCGAGTGCGGTAAGGATGGTCCTATTCATGTTTCTAGCCCTAACCATCTTGGTACACCGGGATTCCCTTGCAAAAGGGGGTTTATCACTGGTTCGAAAACTTGTAAGTCTGAACCAAATCGGTATCTTGCAGACACCAACTTAATCGGTTTTCGTTGCAATCACAACACCGTTGGTCAGGTGGGGACGATGTTAAAAAGGGCTAGGATTACAAGCTTTCGCAGCAAGAAAGCCTTGGTTGGATCGGCGCTTCTCTCGCTGTATGCGTCGCACCACGCCTATACCCAAGATGGGGGTATAAATACCCAATCTCTCAACAATACCAACGTTTCCACACAATCCGAGCAAGCGGTACTTGCAACGAATTTTGCGGCCAGATGGGGTGACGAACCAAGCGCGACAAAAGAATTCGTGCTTGGCAGAGATGGAGTTGTGAAGGATGCTCGGGCCGCCGAAACGGCCGAAAACCCGCAACGGCTCAACAATTCGAATGTATCTAAAATTGGCGCAGAGACGAGCGCCTATTTTCACGTCATCGAGGAGGAGGAGGCTCCTCCGGTTACCGGCCGACCAACCGGTTCACTTAGCCAAATTGGGGTAGTAGGACCAGACGACCAGCAGATTTCCGGCGTCGCCAAATGCGGCCCGTCGCCGCTATCGCCCGACGAAATCAAAGCTTTGGTTGTATCGACAGCCAAAAGGCATGGCGTCGACGAGGCCTTTGCAACGGCGATTGCCTGGGCGGAGAGCAGGTTCGATCAGGACCGCAATTCACCCAAGGGCGCTCGCGGTCCTATGCAGTTGATCCCCGGCACAGCCGAACGGTTCCGTGTTGCCGATGTCTGTGATCCTGCACAGAACATCGAAGGTGGTGTGAAGTATCTGCGCTTCCTTCTTGATGAGTTCCAGAACCCGTTGCTTGTGGCGGCTGCATACAACAGCGGAGAGAACCGAATTTACGAATATGGCGGCGTGCCTCCGTTCCAAGAGACGGTCGGCTATGTCGCAAAAGTAGTCAATTTTCAGCTTGGCCTTCCAATGCCCTCGGGCAAGCGGAAAGCCGGAAATGTCGTTCGCGATGTAGCGGCGACCAATTCAGACGGCGGTGCTGGGGTCATCGCTGTGCAGAAGTCCGGCAAGTTTGTCGGCGGCGTGATGCATTTCTAAGGAGAGATAGATGAAGAACATGGTTCCGGACGCACAGTCCACGGCATTCAAGACGATCGCCCTGCTCGGCACTTTTGCCATCCTTCAGGTCGTAAGCGCTGATCTGGCGATGGCGCAGGGCACAGGCGGCGGAAGCGGTGGAGCATTCGGCCCGCTTCAAACTGCCGTTCAGATGATTGTCGACTTCATCACCGGCCCGTTCGGTCGTCTGATGGCGATCATTGCAGTTATCGGCCTCGGCTTCCTTGCCTTCGCCGGCCGCCTTTCTTGGTTCACGGCTGGTGCGGTCGTCATCGGTATCGGCCTTGTCTTCGGCGCTCCCGCGATCGTTGACCAGATGATTTCGTCTGTCGGCGGAAGCGGCGGCAACTAAAATGAGCGAGTTTCAGGACGAAAAGCCCACGCTTACGCCACTGGTGATCGGGTTGACCCGATCGCCAACGCTTTGGGGCGTGCCGTATATGGCTGTCGTCCTGATCGTCGGCGTGACCATCATCGGATGGCTCGCGACAAATCACCTTGCGGCTCTGCTCATTGCGCCCGTCGCTTACCTCGCCCTTTTCACCATTTGCACCTGGGACGCCAAGATCCTCGATGTTCTGCAGGTCACATCACGCAAGACGCCGCGCACTCCAAACAAGAAATTTTGGGGCACCAACTCGTACGGACCATAACGCATGCTGAAAGTCGTCAAAGAAGAACTTGGCTTTGGAAAGGTCGCTGGCAGTGAGCGGCCTATGTCCGTTCATATTCCCTATATGCGCCACGTGTCCGATACTGTGATCAGCCTCGAAAATGGTTCGCTGATCAGTGTCATCAAGCTCGACGGCCTGTTTTTCCAGACGGAGGATCAAGCGGAACTGAACATGCGTTCTGTGGTGCAAAACACCATGATCCGCGCGCTTGGATCCAGCCGTTACTCCCTGTGGTCAACGGTTATCCGCCGTGAAGTTGAGACAGAAATCGGCGGCGCTTTCGATCAGTCATTCTGCGAAGCTCTCAACGACCGCTATATGGATCAGCTGCGCAAGAAGCGCATGTTCACCAATGAGATCTACCTAACGATCGTGCGTTCTGGAATGCGCGGCGCATTGGGTCTTGGCGACTCTCTCAAGAGGATCTTCACGCAGTCGAACAAGGATGCAAAGGCTCAGGCTACCCGCGAAGACGTGACCGACCTCGAAGAGCTGATCGGCAACATCGTGCGCGAGCTTGGAAAATATGGCGCTCGCCCCCTCGGTATCACTTACCGCAAAAAGTCGGATGACACCGCCCGGGTCGAGGGTCAGGAAGACGAAAGCAAGGGCGAACCCTATTCCGAACCCTGCGAATTTTTCAATTCCATCCTGACCTGCGGCGTACCCCGGAAAATGCGGCTTCCTCGCATGGGTATCCGTAATTTCGTGGGTACATCGCGGCTCCATTTCTCGAAGAGAACGCTTCAGGCACAGGGCCCGGTAGACGAAGACAACCGATATGCAGCCCTGTTGTCGATCAAGGAATATCCGCCGTTCACGGGGCCGGGCATGCTGGATGGCCTCCTGCAGGTCAATCACGAGTTCATCCTGACGCAATCTTTCACGTTGGCCGACAAGCCAATTGCGCAGGAAAGGATCACCCGCCTTCAAAGACAGATTCGCGCGTCGGACGAGGCCGGCAGCTCGGTCGAATCCGACATCAATTTCGCGCTGGATAGCATGATGAATCAGGAGGCCGTTTTCGGCTTCCATCATTTTTCGCTGCTTTGCGTGAACCGTGATTTGGAAGGTCTTAGCCGTTGCGTGTCCGAGCTTGGCGCTTGCCTAACGGACATGAACATCAACTGGCTTCGCGAAGACCTCAATGTAGAGGCCGCTTTTTGGGCTCAGCTGCCGGGAAATCACTCGTACATCGCTCGCAAGGCAATGCTCTCAAGCTCGAATTTCTCGGGCCTTTCCTCGATGCACAATTTTGCCAGCGGACAGGCTGAGCGTACCCATTGGGGCCTTCCGATCACGATCTTGGAAACCACGTCGCAGACCCCGTACTGGTTCAACTTTCACCGTCGCGACATCGGCCACTTCACTGTAACCGGACCGACAGGCTCGGGTAAAACTGTTGGCTTGAGCTTCCTGCTGGCTCAGGCCATGCGCGTATCACCTACCCCTCGCGCTGTCTTTTTCGATAAGGACCGCGGAGCGGAAATCTTCGTTCGTGCGATTGGCGGCTCTTACGAGATTTTGTCACCGGGAACGCCTACCGGCTTCAATCCGCTGCAACTGCCAAACAATGGCCCGAACCGCGAATTCTTACAACGGCTGCTGAAATCCATGCTCGGCGGCCGTGATCGCGACTTTACCCAGGAAGATGAAGACACGCTTGAACGCGCGATCATTCGCCTGATGGAAGAGCCTGCGGCTCAGCGCAATCTTACGAACCTTGCAAACCTGCTCGTAGGTCGGTCAAGGGCGGATGCAAACGACTTGGCCGCGCGTATGCGCCCCTGGATCGAAGGCGAAAAGGCATGGCTTTTCAACGCTCAGCACGATGTATTGTCGTTCTCTGGTCGCAGCGTTTTCGGGTTCGATATGACAAACATCCTCGGCAACGAGGAATTGCGCACTCCCGCGCTGATGTACCTGTATCACCGCCTTGACGAGTTGCTCGACGGTAACCCGGTCATGTTCTTCATGGACGAAGGCTGGCAACTTCTCATGGATGAGACGTTTAGCCACTTCATTGTCGATAAGATGAAAACGATCCGTAAGCTCAACGGTATCGTAGGATTCGGCACGCAGTCAGCGGCCGACATCACAAAATCGAAGGTATCTCACACGTTGATCGAGCAGTCCTCGACGAACATCCATTTCCCGAACCCGCGTGCGGATGAAGAAAGCTACATCAAGCGGTTCGGGCTGACGGTGAAGGAATTCAACTTCATCAAAAATACCCCGCCAGAGAAGCGAACCTTTCTCATCAAGCACGGCAATGACTCCGTCATCGCTCGGCTCGATCTGTCGAGCATGCCTGATCTTGTGAAAGTTCTGTCGGGCCGCAAGGAAACGATCGAAGAGTGTGCCGCACTTCGCGCACAGTATGGAGACGAGCCCGAAAACTGGCTGGCAAAATTCTGCGGATGGGAGAAGGCTGAATGAGAAAAAGTCCCACTCTGGTGCTGCTCGCTGCAGCTCTTTCAATGAGCGCCCCAGGCGCAGGCTATACACAGGTTCCAATCACCGACGCTGCCCTTACGGGTTCTGATGCCGGCCGGAAAGGCACAACAGAAAAGATTGAGGAGACGGACAAAAAACGTCACACGGTCAGCACCAGTGTTACCTGCTCGATGTATAAAAAGGGCAAGGGTGGCGATGCACCGTCTGCGGCACAAGCGAACCCGGAAATTGTGGGGTTGGTAAAACGCGTCGCGGCCGAAGAAGGCGTTGACGAAACGCTTTTCATGTCGCTCGTCTATCAGGAGAGCCGTTTCAATCCTTGCGCGAAGTCTCCGGTAGGAGCAACCGGGCTTTCGCAGCTTATGCCGGGAACGGCAAAGGATCTTGGTGTCGACCCGCACAATGTCGAAGACAATCTGCGTGGCGGCGCTCGTTATCTGAAACAGCAGCTTAAGCGTTTCAACGGAAATACGAACCTTGCGTTAGCGGCCTACAACGCAGGTCCTGGGAACGTCCAGAAATATGGCGGCATTCCGCCGTTCAAGGAAACGCAGGGCTACGTCGCCAGCATCACCAAACAGTGGATGCCCCAATTCGGCGGCGCTGACACATCGAATATCCCGATGAATTACGGTGGCGGAACCACCGGATACAGCGGCGCTCGCGACACCTCAATGAATGCCATGGCAACAAGCCAGTCCATCACGGAAAGCAGTGGCAACGTCGCATCGTGGATGCAACAGCTCGGCCAGATGCAGACCGGGACAATCCAAGACAGTTGGGACCAGAATTCCGGCGCACGCAACGCCAATCTCGAGATGATGAACCAGGTCATTCGCCTCGGCGCGACCATGGCAGAATTGATCAATTCCAAGAACGCCATGAACCTCAGCGAGCGTTCAGGTGCCTCCCGTACCAATACCCCCAAGAAGGATGAGAAAGACAAAGAAACTGTCGATCTCTGCAATGCCCAGCAAACCCCCGAGCAAAATCTTGAATGGAATGAAGCCGAACAGGCTTGTGTCCAGAAGAGAGCAAGGGCGTCCGAAACGAAACTGATGTTGAGTGCTCAATAAAAGGAGAATTGCCATGAAAAAGACGATCCTAACGGCGTTTTCGCTGGCTCTGGCTTCAACCGCATATGCTCAGGTCCCGACGATCGACAATGCCAACCTGAAAATCGCTCAGGAAACCTCGAAAACCACGACGAACATCCTTGATACAAACAAGGAGGTACTGAAGACCGTCGAAGAAACCCTCAAGGCCGTCACTGGTGACCGTGGCAGCGTGCAAAGCCCGATGCAGAACCTTGCGGTTGGCAACGGTTTCAGTGTGTCTCAGATGCCGTCGTTTGACAGCATCATGGGCGGCGGCGTGCCGAACTTCGGCGGCATGGGCGGCGATATCGGCAAGATCGCTTCGACATTCCTCAATGGCTTGCAGCTGGTCAAAAACCTTTCTGGCAAAGCAGACAGCAACTTTGCCGGCGATAAGTCCTATGAGGAAGTGATGAACACCGTTCTCGGTGTTGCGGCCCTCGTGACAGGATCCAACCAGGCTGTGCAGCAGCGCACACAGGCTTTCACCCAGGCCGGACAACAGATCGGCAAGGCGGAAGACATCAAGGGCTCGATCGACCAAAACACGCAGCTTCAGGTTCAGTCCGGCCTTGTGCTGAACGAAATGATCGGCGTGATGAACGGTACAGTTCAATCGCTCAACGCTCAGAACCAGCAGCGCCTTGTTGATATCTCGAACTCCAAGAAGGCGATGACCTACGGTGAGTGACGCATACTCTTTTTATGCCAAACTGGCTTTTGCAGCGACCGTAGCAGCCGGCCTTGCCGGCTGCGCCGGCGCTCCAAAAGAAAAGACGGCCCCCTGCAAGAGACCGGCGAACCTGACATCGTTCGTAGAAGACCCGCGTAAAGACTGCGGTTCGATGACGAGTGTTAACGGCGATCCGTCAGCTGCGCTCGCTGCAATCGACACGATGGCGGCCGAATAAGGAACTGACGCGGCATGGAAGATTTCCTCGGGGGTCTGCTCGATCGTATCGAACAGACCGGACAAAATTTCACTCAGCAGGCTTATGGGGTAGTTGGCGGGCAGGTTGCGCCGCTGCTCACCGTGATGCTGATTGCGTATGTCGCGTACTATGGCTTGCAGTTGATCATGGGCACGGCGCGGGTGAGCGTAGGGGAAATCGTGAGCCGAGTGGTCCGCATGACCATCATCGTCGCGTTCGTCAGCTCCTGGGGCAACTTCAACACGTATTTCTATAGTTGGCTGAGCAATACCCCCGAAGATGTGGGGCGAGCGATTTTGAATGTCAGCAACACCGGGATCACTGAACCGACCAACGGTCTTTCGATGATCTGGGAGACAGCCAACAAGGCTGCGGGTGCCTTCGCAGAACAGGCGGGCTACTTCTCTGTTTTGCCTGCTATGGTGGGTTTTCTGATCATGGCGTTGACGGCCATCTTCATCGCCATTGCTTTGGCGATCCTGCTCCTGGCGAAAGTGATGATGTGGGTGCTGTTGGGAACGGCCCCCATCTTTATTGCCTGCCTTCTCTTTGCGCCCACCCGTAGCTACGGGATGGCTTGGTTTCAGAGCGTGCTCATGTACGCCCTTATGCCTCTGTTCGTTTACGTCATTGCCGCGTTTCTTATCTCTGCGATGGATCCCGAACTGACCAAGGTAACGGCCGCAGCGGACCAGCGTAGACTCCAGTTGGACGATGTCGCTGCATTCCTACTCCTATGCGCAGCCGGAGCATTTGTTCTCTTCAACATCCAGACACTTGCGCAGGGCATCACTGGCGGTGTGTCAGCAGGTATCGGGCAGATAGCACGCGCCGTTGGCGGCGTGACAGGCTTGAGCGCACCAGCAGCGATGCTAACCGGCGCGCGCAGCGCAGCCGGGACAGCAGGGAAAATCGGCATGGACGCTCGCGAGAGGACACATGCCGGAATGCGGGAAAATATACGGAATTCAAATGCGAGTGCGATGCAAAATCGCATCAGTAGCAACAGCGTGCCGAAGTAACGGCAATCTGTTTCGAGAGGGATTTAAGGGCTAGACAATGGCAGATAAGAATGAGGCTCTGCGGAGCTATTTTCAGGACGGGGACCGGTGGGAACAGGAAATCGTCAAAAAGGCGAAGCGTTCCAAATCATTCGCATGGTTCATCACCTTGATCATGAGCGTCATCGCCCTGATGTCGATCGGCTCGTTGATGATGCTGGTGCCGTTGAAGAGCTTTGAGCCCTACATCGTCGAGGTCGACAAGAACACAGGGTATGTTGAGGTCAAGACTGGCCTTACAAACGCCGGCAGTCTTACGGATCAACAGGCAGTCACCCAGGCAAACGTTGTACGATATATCCGCCATCGCGAAGGATATGATCCTTACAACATCCAGCAGAACTTCGGGATTGCCGCCCTCCTCTCGACCGGTGATGCGGCCCGGGAGCTTCAGGATTTGTGGAGTGCTGCGAACCCGAACAACCCCGGACGCAAGCTCGGCCGCAACAAAAAGATCACCGTCGACGTGAAGTCGGTCACGTTCCCGAATGCAAGCACGGCACTGGTACGTTTTTCCACGACTGAAAGCAGTGACACGGACTCGATGACGCGACACTTCATCTCCGTAATCCGTTATCGTTATACCGACACCCCTCAGCGCAACGAATGGCGCTTCGAAAATCCGCTTGGCTTCCAGGTCTACAATTACCGTCGCGATCAGGAAACGGTCACGCCAGGAGCTGCAGGATGATAGGCCGACTGCTGATGACAGCGGCCTTCGTGGCCGCAATGATGACTCACGCCTCGGCGGCTCAACAGCCTAAGCCGGGTAGCCTCGACGCTCGTGTGACGAGCGTCGTCTACCAGCCGAACAACGTGGTGAAAGTGTCTGCTACCTACGGGATCTCGACCATGATCATCTTCGATGAAGATGAGAAATTCGAAACGATCTCTCTCGGGGACAACGACAGCTGGCAAGTCGCACCCTCCGAGAAAGGCAACATTCTTTTCGTGAAGCCTATCGCAAAAGACGTGTCCACCAACATGAACGTGGTCACGAGTAAGCGTATCTACTTCCTCGAACTGAACGATTATGCTCCGACGGATGGTAAAAAGGTCTTCGGTATCCGGTTTGTTTACCCGGAAAAGGATCTCAACGCTTCTCTGCGAAAAGAGGCGGAGTTTCGGGCCGCAAATCCGAACATCAGCAATATCGACAAAGAGAATGTGAATATCGATTACTCATTCTCCGGTGATCCGGCCTTGAAGCCCACAATGGTCTTCGATGACGGTAAAAAAACATTCTTCAAATTTCGGGCCGGTCGCGTGCCTGCAATCTTTACGGTACAGTCAGATTTCTCCGAAACTCTGCGCAACTTCCGCAAGGAAGGCGAATACATCGTTGTTGATGGCACTGCCACGCAATACACCCTGCGTGATGGTGATCAGTGGACGTGCATCTTCAACCTTCGCAAGCCCGACTTCGCCGCTCCGGATCCCGATATCATGGCGCCGAAACCTGATCCCGATGCGAGCAAGCGTAGAAGGAGCGGCAACTAATGAAGCGTAGCCCCGAACTCGAAGCGATGGCCGCAGCTGACAATAGCGATGTCAGCAACCAGAACGCCAAACGCAACCAGACAGCCGGTATGGCTGCACTTCTCATATTCGGCGTGATTGCGGCCTACATGGTTCTTGCCACCTCTGGTGAAACCCCTCGGGATAATCCTCAGTCCGACGAGGAGTTTCAGACGACGACCTTCCGACCACCGAACTTTGTTCGCGATGGCGAGCAGGAGCCCGTGCAGGAAGAGCAGCCGATTGTTCAGCTGCCGCCACCACCTCCACCGCCGCCGCCTCCACAGACGGATACGACAACGTTCAATGTGCCGCCGCCACCAGAGGTCGTTCAGCCTCCGGAAGCAGCTCCCGTCGAAGAGGTGTTTCCTGAGCGGTTCAAATCGAGGCTCATCACCTTGGACCAGAATCGCGGCGGAAACCCGAATGATTCCTTGACGGGCAACGGCGGCACACCGCTGACTGTGGCTGGCGAAGACCGGAATAGCCAATATCTTTCGTCTGCCAGTGCGATCGGTGATCGCAGTGCGAAGGCACGTCAGATCAAGCGTATCGATGCCATGATCCCCGAGGGCACTTTGATACCCGGCATTTTGGAAACGGCAATTGTTTCCGACCTTCCGGGCCAGATTCGTGCGATCACCTCCCAAGATGTCTATTCCTTTGACGGGCGTCGGGTCCTGATCCCGACAGGCACGCGGTTGATCGGCGAGTATCAGTCTGAGGTGACACGCGGGCAAAAGCGCATCTTCGTCGTATGGACGCGCCTTATCCGTGATGATGGTGTTTCTGTCCGGCTCAACTCTATGGGCGCTGATAGCCTCGGTCGCTCTGGTCTTACTGGTCATGTCGACAACAAGTTCCGTGAGCGGTTCGGTGCCTCGATTTTGCTTTCGATCGTCGGCGGTGGCGCAAGCTATCTGACGGGTTATGGCAGCGACTCCACTGCTGGATCTAATAACGATGATGCGCAACGCGCTTCCGAGCTGGCCCGCGAGACGATCGCTCAAACCTTCAGCGACATGGCGAACACCGTCCTGTCGGAAAATCTTCGGATTCCGCCGACGATAAGCGTCGCCCAGGGCGAGCGGATCTTCATTTTCGTTCGTCAGGACCTCGATTTTAGCGAGATGTATGACGATCCTGTCACGGAAGCGATGAAGGAGATTAAACGTGAACGCGCCGGCAAGTAACGCGACAGCTCATGATCCACACTACTTCCTGACACGCTCCCTAGAGCCGATCAGGAGGTTTTTGGACGATCCCAAGGTGGTGGAAATTGCCATAAACAAACCGGGCCATGTGTACGTGGAACGGTTTGGCTCCGATCACATGGAGCATCATATTATCGAAGAGCTGACGGCCGGTGAAATTGAGAACATAGGCGAGCGCGTTGCTGCGGCGACGAAGCAGTTTCTAAATGCTGCCAACCCTATATTGAGCGGTGCGCTTCCCACAGGGGAGCGCATTCAGGTCGTATTGCCGCCTGCGGCCGCTGATGGCGGCTCCATCACCATTCGAAAACAGGTAATCCAGAATTTTTCTCTCGAGGATTACCGGGACAATGGGTCGCTCGACAAAGTTGCTGTCGCGGTGGGAGGGTTGAGCGACGTCGATCGCGAATTGATAGGATATCTTCGGAACGGCGAGATTTACGAGTTCATCCATACCGCGATCACGAAACGCGTCTCTATCCTGATTAGTGGCGGTACATCTTCAGGAAAGACGACGTTCCTGAATGCGTGCCTAAATTCGGTCGATTTGAATGAACGGATTATCACGCTGGAGGACACCCGGGAGCTCTTTCCGCCACAAAAGAACGTCGTCCATCTGCTCGCCTCTAAAGGTGGGCAAGGCACGGCCAATGTCACCTTGCAAAACCTCTTGGAGTCATCTTTGCGCATGCGGCCTGATCGCCTCTTTGTGGGTGAAATCCGCGGCGCTGAGGCTTTCCCGTTTCTGCAGGCGATCAATACGGGTCATCCAGGAAGTATGTCTACTCTCCATTCGGATTCTCCGAACGGTGCTTATGAACGACTAGTCATGATGATGGTGCAGGGTGGAATGTCCAGCGGGCTGAGCCGGGAAGATCTCCTATCCTACATTAAGATGGTTATTCCTATTGTCATCCAAGTGAGCCGAAATGGTGGGAAGCGTGGCATCTCCGAAATCTTATTCACGCGAGACGAAACATGACACCGGGCTTGAAGGCCTTCTACCTCGTTTTTTGCCTCGCCATTGCCTTTGCAATCTGGATGCTTGGCTATGGAGCCGGCCTGCAGCTGTTCTATGGTGACGGCCGTATTCTTGAGACTACAATCACCACCAATCCTTTTGCGCCGATTCAGCAGTTTTGGGCATATAATAGCAGCCCGTCACTTCAGAGGGTTGCGCTCGGTTCGCTCGTGCCGGCTTTTCTGGTCGCGGGCCTGGTGGCGTATCTCGGCCTAAAGCCAGTCAGCAGCCCATTAGGTGATGCGGCATTTCAGGACATTGCAGCACTGCGCACCCGGAAATGGTTCGGCAAGAAGGGCCATATCTTTGGCCGCTTTGGCAAAAACATACTTCGTGCGAACGATGATCGTCATCATTTGATCATCGGCCCGACCCGATCTGGTAAAGGCGCTGGCTACGTTATCCCGAATGCACTAATGCACGAAGGGTCGATGATTATCACCGACCTCAAAGGAGAGGTTTTCAGGGCGACAGCGGGTTTTCGGAAGAAAAACGGCAGCCAGGTGTTCATGTTTGCCCCCGGATCGGAACGGACGAACAGCTATAATCCACTTGATTTCGTTCGGCCTGAACGCGGCAATCGCACGACAGATATCCAAAATATTGCCAGCATCCTCGTGCCAGAAAATACGGAGTCGGAAAACTCGGTTTGGCAGGCGCTCGCACAAAATGTTATTGCTGGTGTCATCAGCTACGTTCTGGAGAGCCCATACTACAAGGATCGCCGAAACCTCGGCGAGATCAATTCGTTTTTCAACAGCGGCTCCGATCTTCAGGTACTGATGAAGTACATCAAGGAGAAGGAGCCCTATCTTTCAAAATTTACAGTCGAGAGCTTTAACGCATACATTGCGCTTTCCGATAGAGCTGCCGCTTCAGCACTGCTCGATATCCAGAAAGCAATGCGACCGTTCAAGAACGAGCGGGTCGTCGCGGCAACAAACTTCACGGACATCGATCTCCGAGGCATGAAAAGAAGGCCCATTACGGTCTATCTCGCACCCAATATCACCGACATCACCTTGCTGCGGCCTCTGCTGACACTGTTCGTTCAACAAGTCATGGATATCCTGACGCTGGAACATGATCCGAACGCCGTACCGGTCTATTTCCTGCTCGACGAGTTTCGCCAGCTGAAGCGCATGGACGAGATCATGACCAAGCTGCCTTATGTGGCAGGGTACAAGATCAAGCTCGCTTTCATCATTCAGGATCTAAAGAACCTTGATGAAATCTACGGCGAGACATCCCGCCACTCCTTGCTTGGTAACTGCGGCTATCAGCTGATCCTCGGCGCCAACGACCAGGCCACCGCCGAATATGCCTCAAAGGCTCTTGGCAAAAGGACCATCCGTTATCAGTCGGAATCTCGAACGATCGAACTTATGGGCCTGCCTCGCCGCACTAAGGTGGAACAGATCCGCGAACGCGATCTGATGATGTCGCAGGAAGTGCGGCAAATGCCGGAAGACAAGATGATTTTGCTCGTTGAAGGCCAGAGGCCGATTTTCGCGACGAAGCTACGGTTCTTCCAGACGCAGCCATTCAAGGGAGCGGAAGCCTACGCCCAAGCTCACATCCCGTCAGTTCCGGACATCGAGTATCTTCCACCCAAGCCCGTACCCGCAACGACTGCAGCGTACGAGAACGCTGGCAAGGAACAGGACGCGACCGAACCTGCGGCCCAAACAGTGGCCGCCACGCCCCCCGCTACGGAAGTCGCAAAGGCGCCGTCACAACTAGCCCCTCCTTCAAGCCCTGCTGCGCAAAAGCGTGTGGTCAACGTTTCTGCATTGAAGCCGAAAAAGGTTTCGGCGGCCGATGGATCGGGTGAGGCCACGCCGAAGCCCTCCCCTACCAAAGCCATGGACGCGGCGAGAAAAGAAGAGATTGCATTGATCGCGCCAGCCGCCGCGAAAAAGGTTCATGAAAAAGCTATCGCCGCGAGCGCAGACAAGCCCGCACCTCGCCGGAAGGATATAATGGCCGTATTCGAAGCGACCATCCCTGACCCTGAAATGGTCTGACGCGGATGGATCAGGTAATACGATTTCCGAAGGGGAGAACGGGAGAACGGGTATTTTGTCCCGTTCTCAAGCTGTACTTTCCGACCGTCCTCCGGGTGACAGCGAAAAACTATGTGGCCTACAGCCTGATTTCGGACGCGAAAAATCATCCGGCCCGCTCGTCGTTTGAGCCTATATCCTGCCTTGAGAAGAACGATGCAATCTCGCTCGTTGTGCGCTGGCACAGAGATATTGATGCTGCAGACTCATACCTCGCCGCCCTGCGCGACACAGGTAAGGCTTTTCGCCACGACGGCATTCATCAGACAGATGGCGGATGTTTCACGTTGACGGAGCGCGAGACCCGCGCCGACTGGCCGTCGCCCATGATCTTCTACGTTGCGGAGCATTCGCCCGTCATGCGTCGTGGTCGGGTTGGACGTTGGGAAATCGGTGTGTCGATCACAGGCCGACAATATGACGCCGGCATCACCAATGCCGCCGTCATAGAAGACGCTTAGAACGGCCAGAAGCTGGCGATATAATCCGCTGTCTGGGTCAGCCAGGCGGCGGTTGCGGTGTACCAGCCTAGAACTACCTCATAAGCATATGAGATAGCCCAAAGGGCTCCAATCAGGAGCATGGCATAGCCCATCAACTTGCCCGCACCCTCATCGGCCTTCGCATTATCGGCCTGGATCACATACTTATCAGTCATCGGCCTTAACGGTCGCGATCGTCGCGATCACGCTCCCTCTGCTCGGTCTGTTCACGCTCAAGTTCCTCAAGACGAGGAACGTGCTGCTGTGCAGGATCCGTCCTGGTGGTTTCGCCACCCTTCAAGATTTCTCTCTCCTTATTTACACGATCCTGCTGCTTTTGAGTAGCCTCTATGGTGTCGGCTAGCTCATGCGCCTCGCGCTCGTCATTATGCGAACCCCTCTCGTCCTCGATCTCTGCTTGAAGATCGCGTTGTCGTTCATCGACAACATCTGTCGTCGCTGGTGTCTTGGCTGTGGTGTCGGTCTCAGCTCTGCCGTCCTCGCGATCCAACTCCTCGATCTTTGCTTTCAGTTCTGGATCGTCCTTAGCGATATCACGAAGATAGTCGTTACCTGCAACGGCCGTTTCTGCTGCCTGACGCAGTGAACGATCAAGGCCAGCTTTAAAGCCCTCCAAGTCAGTTTCAGAGAACTCGCCAGCCTCGACCCGCGCAATGCCCTCCCGATAATGTTCGACGTTCATCATCTTTTCATTGCCCGCCTCAACGGTCGCTTCACCGTGCTTGTCTACAGCCTTATCGTATCGACTTGCGTCGTCAGCATCAGCACGGTTATCCGAAGCTTCGTCGCGAGGCACAGCCGACACTTGGACAGGTGCTGTCTCAGCCTCGGCAGTAGATGCGGGACGTTCAACGCGATCGCCACTCTCTTCCGCAACCTGTTCGGTCAGGCCACCATTGGCACGCAACGCCTCACGCTCATTGATCTCTACGAGCTCGCGCCGAAGGTTCACGAATTCTCGGGCAGCCTCCGCTACCTCTTCATATGATGCTCGATCTTCAGTGCCTGCACTTCGCTCAAGCTTGAAAAGAGCCATTTCGACGTTCTTTTCATAGGCCTCGAACTCCGGCCTCGTCTGTTCCCGCATATCCTCTGCCTCCGAAATAAGTTCGTTCAACGCTACCATATTGGCCCGATAGTCCCCGCCGAAATCAGCCGAGATCACTGTGCCGCTATTGAATGCCTGCGGATCGGCAAGACCGGCCTGCAGCGTGTCGCGGAACTCGGCTGCATAAGCCACCGTCTGTCGATCGCCAGCCACCGCCGCGACCTTCTGCCAAGTCTCCTGCGCCTTGACGGAATATTGCCGGCTGCGCTGGCTCGATGCGACATTGCGCCGGCCGCTGCGCTTGGCGTCATAGCGGGCCTGCGCCGGCTCACTCGTGCCGACATGCTCCGTACGGCCATCCCGGTTCACTGCCCGTACTTGATTGCGGGTATAGGCAGGGGCTGAAGCAAACTCGCGGCGATCGGTCATTTCCATATTGATGCCGTGGGCGCGCGCCTTTTCAGCCATCACCTCGCGCCACTGGCGGAATGTCGCCGGGGTCGTCTCGACACGATCACCGGCCTCTGAGCGCATGGTGACGATCGCATGGGCGTGGACATGCGGACGTTTGCCCCCCTCCCCTGCTTCCTTGGTATCGGTTTCCGGATCGTGCATCGCAAAGACATAGCGATGACCTGCAAACTGATCGGCCAGGAAGTCACGCACCGCACCCTCGAATGCCGCCGCATCTGTTCCGGCGCGCGCCGACATGATGACGTGCATCACGTCGCGGCTCTTGCGGCTGTGCAGTTCGTCGCGCCATTCCTTTTGCACCAGGTCGCTGGCGGCCTTCTCGTCGGTCAGAACGCGGCCGCGATCGTCGCGGACTTCATCGCGCCGCTCGATCAGATCGCGGACCTTGGCCGCGCCATAGTCAACCCCATTGCCGTAGCCGCTGAAGGAGAAGGATGCAGAAGCGACGCCAGCGACTGCACTCGCATCGAAACGTTTCTGAACAATCCCGGCCGACTTGGCGTCGGCCGTCAGCCGTTCGCCCTGGCCGCTGCGCAATACGACATGCCCCTCAATGCGCATAGAACCGTCGGCGCGTTCCTCGACGGCATAGGCATAACGGCGATCACCAAACCCGCTCGATAGAACGCTCCGCACGCGCTCATGAAGCTCCTCGGCCGAACTGCCGGCAGCCACCTCGACGGCAAAACTGCCTATGTCGCGGCTCTCCGTCCGGTTCTGGAAAAGGTGATCCCAATCACCTCGGACACGCGCCAGATCTTCCCGGCCCTGCAGCTTTTCGCCGTTCTCATTTTCAACTTTCAGCTCTCCGCCACGAGACACGTAATTCAGCATGGAGCCGACACGCGCTCCAGCGCCATAAGACGCCATTTTAACCACGGCTGGCTGACTACCTTTTGCCACGCTTGTGAGTCTCGTTTCCATCGAGCGGCCGGCGCCTGCGCTCTTGGCGCTCGATGTCGATATGCGCGGAAACTGCATCTTCGGGAGCCGGATTGGCTTCCCTTTCGATCCACCCCCGCCGCCACCGCGCCTGACTTCCTTGATCTGATGGACGTACTTGAACAGGCTTTCTTCGGATTCCTTCGCGTTCGAGCCGAGCGACATTTCGTGCAAAAGCGCCGCACGCTTCTGCGCCCATTCCGTCGTGAATGCTCCGAAGAAGAATTCCAAGCCTATTCCTCCCCTCTCCGCTGATAGCCAGCGCGACGGGAAAGCCCTCTCAATTCGAGCATCACCGCACCTTGGATCGACTGGACGTTTTTCAGATTGAGGTCGATTTCGGCAGGATGGACAACCTTGCCGCTGTTGATAGCACGCGCGACCTGGTTCAAATTCACCCCAATCTTGCGCATATCTTCCAGAAGAGCCGCCATCACCAGTCGGTCATCTCGGGTCAGAATCGGGCGAACGCCGGCACCTTCAAGCATCAGCGAACGGAAGAATGCGGAAACGCTCATGCCGGCTGCCTTGGCTGCAGCTTCGATCTTTTCATGCTCAGCATCGGTCACGCGCACGTTTACAAGACGCCCTTTGCGCGCCTTGCCTGCTTTCGTGTCCAAACTGCTTTCACTCATCTGCCAGAGGCCTTTCAGGAGCGGGCGACGGCCATCGTGGGCTTGTCCCTCGATAGCTGCAAAAATAATGTAAAACATTTTTGCGTATCCTGCCACCCTACATAACAGAATAATAGCCCCATATTTTGACCTATCCAACCCACGGATTTCCGCTGCTAACGCATCGGCTTCAAAGCATTGAAACGCTCACCAGGGTTCACCGCCAAAACCGCTAGAAAGCCCTTGGTCTGACAGTCGTGCTCATCCGCAAGGGACGCTGCGCTCTACGCCCTTGCGGCTTACGCGCGCCGGTCAAAGTCGGCCTTTACGCGGCTCCGGGGTTCACCACACGTTAGGACCACATCTGAAAAACACACGACTTAGATCGTGTGTTTAAAAACCATGGTTTTAGCCTATTTTCATTTTACACGATTATCACACACGCTAGGTTCACATGGTATGGTAGTGAAGTATTGGCGCAGCATTTGGCGCATCGGCATTATCGTGTTGACACACCGCATCGCAGCACGGTACGCAACTGTCCTGTGAACGTGGCGTGTTTGCGCTGCTAGTTTCAGTGCGCTATCAAAATGGCATGGTTAGCATTGTTCACACGCTATTAACTCATTCTACGTACATGGTGTGATTACGATGTCTCACACGCTGTATACCTACCGTGTGAAAACATGCGGGCATGCCAATTCCAAGAATCTCTTTGGGCTAGCAAAGGATCAAAA
>NZ_CP039893.1 GCF_005221325.1 Agrobacterium tumefaciens
GTGGAAAATCCGGCTCAGCTTCAAAAGGCTATTCATAAACTGATCGCGGCCCACGCGCGAGACCTCTCCGGTGCGCTGCACGAACATCGTGTAAAGTTGTATCCGCCAGAGGCACGGAAAACCTTGCGTTCCTTCTCCTCGACGGAGGCTGCGAAGCTTATCGGTGTCAATGACGGATACCTTCGTCACCTCTCGATCGAAGGGAAAGGCCCTCAGCCCGAAATTGGAAACAACAATCGTCGCTCCTATAGCGTCGAAACGATTCAGGCCCTTCGAGAATATCTTGATCTAACCGGAAAAAACGATCGGCGTTATTCACCCAAACGGTCAGGTAAAGAGCATCTGCAGGTCATCACCGTTGTCAATTTCAAAGGTGGCAGTGGGAAGACGACGACAGCTGCGCACTTGGCGCAATATCTCGCCCTGAACGGCTATCGTGTTCTTGCCATCGATCTTGATCCACAGGCCAGTATGTCGGCACTACACGGGTTCCAGCCGGAGTTCGACGTCAAGGACAATGAGACGCTATACGGTGCGATGCGCTATGACGCTGAGCGTCGCCCGTTGAAAGACGTGATCAAGAAGACCTACTTCGCCAACCTCGACCTGGTGCCAGGCAACCTTGAGCTGATGGAGTTCGAACACGATACAGCAAAGGTCTTGGGCTCGAACGATCGGAAGAACATCTTCTTCACGCGCATGGACGATGCGATTGCTTCAGTCGCGGACGACTATGATGTCGTCGTCGTCGACTGCCCTCCGCAGCTTGGCTTTCTCACCATTTCCGCTCTGTGTGCAGCGACCGCCGTCCTCGTCACGGTTCATCCGCAGATGCTGGACGTCATGTCCATGTGCCAGTTTCTTTTGATGACATCGGAATTGCTAAGCGTCGTCGCCGATGCAGGCGGAAGCATGAATTATGACTGGATGCGGTACCTTGTCACTCGCTACGAGCCAGGTGATGGTCCTCAGAACCAGATGGTGTCGTTTATGAGGACAATGTTCGGCGACCATGTCCTAAATCATCCAATGTTGAAAAGCACAGCTATCTCCGACGCGGGGATTACAAAGCAGACGCTCTATGAAGTCAGCCGTGACCAGTTTACGCGCGCGACCTACGACCGAGCGATGGAGTCGCTGGACAATGTAAACACTGAAATCGCACAGCTCATTCAAAGCGCATGGGGGCGCAAATGAGGACGCTCGCATCTCGCGTAGAAGCGCAGAAGTTGTCAGCCGGAAACTTTCGGGAAACCGCTTATTGTGGGGCGGCAATCTCGACGCCCGAGGGGGCTACTAATGGCTAGAAAACACCTGTTATCAGATCTCGCTGGACCAAAGTTGCCAGCCGGAAACTCTGAGGATATTGCCACCCAGGACGCCGCCACTCCGCAGTATTCTCCGCGTGGTGCGATCGGTGCTGTTTCGCGCTCCATCGAGCTTTTAAAGTCTCAGTCCCTTATGGAACTCGATCCGGATCTCATTGACGCGCCGCTCGTGGCCGACCGGTTGGAAGAATCTCCCGAGCAGTTCGAAGAGTTCGCTCGAAATATAAGGGAGCACGGTCAACAGGTCCCTATTCTCGTGCGCCCTCACCCGTCTGTTGAAGGTCGTTACCAGATTGCCTACGGACGCCGCCGACTGAGAGCAGTGAAGGCTGCCGGTATCCAAGTTAAGGCCGCCGTTCGCACCCTGTCGGATGACGAGTTGGTTCTGGCCCAAGGCCAAGAAAACAGTGCCCGGCAAGATCTTTCGTTTATCGAGCGCGCCCTATACGCCGCAGAGCTAGAAGCTGGTGGATTTCAGCGGCCAGTCATCATGGCGGCCCTCGCCGTTGATAAAAGCAATCTTTCCCGCTTGATCCAAGCTGCGAAGCAACTTCCAGCAGATATTATTCGCTTGATTGGAGCTGCCCCTAAAACAGGTCGGGACCGTTGGTACGAATTGTCAGCCCGTCTGGGACAAGCTGGCGCATCGGAAACTGCCCGTACGTTGCTCAATGACGATGAGGTGAGAAGATTGAATTCTGACGAGCGTTTCGCTCGAGTATTCGAAGCTGTCACCCCTAAGAAGCCAAAGGCAGTGAAGACTGAGGTAGAAGTTTGGAAAGCTGAGGACGGCACGAAGGCCGCTCGTTACAAGCAGGACAAGCGTACCCTGACGTTAATGATCGACAAAAAGGCCGCTCCGGAATTTGCGGACTACCTGATGTCAGCGCTCCCAGAAATCTACGCTTCGTTCAAAAGGTCGAAGCAGTAAGGCGAAACGGAACCAGGAAAGGAACGATAGCGCAAAGAAAAAGCCCTCCGAAACGGTGTTCCAGAAGGCCTCTCTCAGTTTGGTCGCTTAGAGAATCGCATTTTCCGGAATCCCAGTCAAGAGTCAACGCCGTCCCGGCGTAGCCTTTTCTTTGCCTTTTGAAAGGTGAGAGAGATGGAGACTAGACATGTAACGACGCCCTTCGGGCGGCGGCCGATGACGCTTGCCTTGGTTAAACGGCAAGTGGCCACAAACGAGATCAAGGCTGGCAAAACCGTTGAGAAATGGAAAGTCTTCCGTGATGCCTCGGAAGCGAGAGAGGAGCTCGGCCTGCAGTCGAACAGCCTCGCTGTGCTCGACGCTCTTCTGAGCTTCTATCCGGAAAACGAATTGCGCCAAGACGCGCAGCTCGTCGTGTTTCCGTCAAACGCTCAATTGATCCTTCGGGCTCACGGCATGGCGGGCGCTACGCTGCGTCGTCATCTCGCGCTTCTGGTCGATGCTGGCCTGATTGTCCGCAAGGATAGTGCCAACGGAAAGCGCTATGCGAGAAAGAATGGCGCCGGCGAGATTGAGAGTGCGTTTGGTTTCGACCTCTCGCCAATCCTTGCTCGGTCTGAAGAGCTTGCTGTCATCGCGCAGAAAGTCGTCGCAGCGCGCTCAGCGTTCCGCAAGGCGAAAGAGAACCTGACAATCTGCCGCCGGGATGTCCGTAAGCTCATCACTGCAGCGATAGAGGAGGGGGCTGACGGCGACTGGTTGGCCATCGAGGCTATGTACATCGACCTCGTTTCCCGCATTCCACGCCACCCGACCATCGCTGACGTCGCCGATATCCTTGATGAACTCGAGCTCCTGCGCGAGGAGATCCTTAGTCTGTTGGATTCGCAGTTAAATTCAGAATTTAATAGCACCAATGATGCTCATATTGGGCACCACTTACAGAATTCAAAATCCGAATCCTTCCCTGAACTTGAACCTAGCTCTGAAAAAGAGCCGGGAGAAAAGCCGAACAAGAGACGCGGATCTCAAACTGAGACGTTGAAGGCCTTCCCTCTGGGTGTTGTGTTGAAGGCATGCCCACAGATCATCGATTATGGTCCGGCCGGCACTGTGGGTGGCTGGCGGGATCTCCTGTCGGCCGCGGTTGTGGTGAGATCGATGCTTGGCGTCAGCCCGTCGGCTTATCAGGAGGCCTGCGAAACAATGGGACCTGAAAATGCAGCGGTGGCAGTCGCCTGTATCCTGGAGAGGGCGGGGCATATCAAATCCGCCGGTGGCTATCTGCGTGATCTCACCAACCGGGCAGCGCGAGGGCAGTTTTCCCTGGGGCCGATGGTGATGGCACTGCTCCGGTTAAGCGGGGAAGCTGGAAAGCAGTCGGCGTGAATGACCATTGACAGAAGGTCGCTCGAAAATGGCTGAACTCGAAACGGCAAAGACGAGTGTTGTCGAATTCACGACTCCCCCGTTCCATTCAAAGCTGCGGCGAGGTGTCTGGTTTTCAACGATGAGAGCGTGAAGCGACTGATATTACTATAATATCCCCTCTCCCGTTAAAAGTTTCCGGCTGGCAACTTTCTGGCAGAAGAGGAGCAGAAGCCATGGAACAGTCTTCGTCGAGGAAGAGAATCTAATAGAGCTGTCTCGTAAACATTGCCATTTGGGCAACATCAGAGCGCGCCAGCGAATCGAGCAGTATACCTTGAAGGGGTTAACTAGAGGATTGGTGAAGGGACTGTTCGGGCGCAGAAGCCCTAGTGGGGTTCTGCAAACAAACATCGACGATGGCGCCGCTGACTTATTGCCACTTGTCGGCCTGACCAAGCCAAGGGTGAGGGTCACCGCCGAGTAGAGGGCAGCTCCGCCAGGAGCTAATCTAAAGCCTGGGGCTGCCTAGTAGTTCGCTGTGTAGCGCTATCGTAGTAGCTGGAGGCCTGCTGCACCGACCTGCGCTGACACTGCTCCATGGCTTCGGGGTGCGGGCGAAGGCGGTCATCTGTTTGAGGAAGATCCGACGAGCTTGATACTGTTCGGTGAGACTGTAAGTATCCCCATCATGATCTCCGCATGAACAGGTCATGCGAATAGAAATCATGACACGACGCGTGTCCCTGCTTGCAAATCTGCACTTCGCGCCGCGTAGCACCGACAAAGGGGATCGGTCTAATTAACAGATAGGGTTTAAAGGATCGGCACTTAATGTGATTTCTATTGAAATGCGTTTAACCTAGGAGTAACCAAAAGCGCCTTGCAACCTCACCCGCACTGGGTAATCGTCACGGATAAACGGCAATACGTGCCTCCTAACCGTGACAAGAGATTACACCGTGAGCAAAGCCGCTGCCATACTCCGAAATGATCGCCCGTCGGCAGAGGTTACCATTGGTGGGCATGCTGAGCAGCTCAGCTCTCAGCTTCACGCGATGAGCGAGGCTCTTTTTCCGCCGGCCTCGCACAAGAGCTTGCGTAAGTTCACGTCGGGTGAAGCCGCACGCTTAATGAAAATATCTGACTCAACCCTTCGAAAGATGACACTGGCAGGCGAAGGGCCGCAACCTGAGCTCGCCAGTAACGGGCGGCGCTTATACACCCTCAGTCAGATAAACGAAATCAGGGGAATGCTTGCCGGATCGACGCGAGGTCGTGAAAGCATTGATTTTGTGCCTCATCGCCGCGGTTCTGAGCATTTGCAAGTTATTGCTGTAACCAACTTCAAAGGTGGTTCTGGGAAGACGACGACGTCCGCTCATCTTTCACAGTATCTGGCGTTGCAAGGATATAGGGTTCTCACCGTTGATCTCGATCCGCAGGCTAGTCTTTCAGCACTCCTCGGCGTTCTACCAGAATCTGATATCCGTGCGAACGAAACGCTCTATGCTGCTATTCGGTATGACGAGACACGCCGTCCGTTGCGAGATGTTATCCGGCCGACGTATTTTGACGGTCTTCATCTGGTTCCCGGGAATCTCGAGCTCATGGAGTTTGAGCATGCAACGCCGAAAGCCTTGTCTGATAAAGGTACGCGGGACGGATTGTTCTTCACTCGTGTTGCCCAAGCCTTTGACGACGTCGCCGACGATTACGATGTGGTCGTTATTGACTGCCCCCCTCAGCTTGGTTTTCTGACGCTCAGCGGGTTGTGTGCTGCGACATCAATGGTAATCACCGTACATCCTCAGATGCTGGACATCGCGTCTATGAGCCAGTTTCTCCTTATGACACGCGACCTTCTGGGCGTGGTGAAAGAGGCGGGTGGAAACCTCCAGTACGATTTCATACGCTACCTCTTGACGCGCTATGAGCCTCAGAACGCGCCGCAGACGAAAGTGACGGCACTGCTCCGCAACATGTTCGAAGATCACGTCCTTACAAATCCCATGGTCAAGTCGGCAGCGGTGTCTGATGCCGGGTTGACCAAGCAGACACTCTACGAGATAGGGCGAAAGAATCTTACTCGATCGACCTACGACCGGGCGATGGAATCTTTAGATGCGGTGAACTCGGAGATTGAGGCTTTGATCAAGATGGCGTGGGGGCGGGTCTGATGGTAGCATTCGCGTTCCTCACAGATCTGTTGGGAGCTCCCAACCAAGAACTTTTGCAATCAAAAATGCGACGGCACGACGCCAAGCCCAAGAGGATGATGTCATGAGTCGCAAAGACGCAATCGATACTTTGTTCCTAAAGAAGCAGCCTGCGACCGATAGAACATCAGTCGACAAGTCAGCCGGTCGTGTCCGTACGGGAGCGATTTCGGCCATGGGTTCGTCTTTGCAAGAAATGTCCGAGGCAGTAAAAGCTGCAGCTCGGCTGCAGGAGCAACTGGCTGTGGGCGAAGCGGTCGTGTCCCTGGATCCATCCATGATCGACGGCTCGCCGATCGCGGATCGGCTGCCCGCGGACGTGGATCCGAAGTTCGAGCTGCTTGAGGCGAGCATTTCGCAAGATGGACAGCAGGTGCCGATTCTCGTCAGGCCGCATCCTGAGGCTGCCGGTCGATATCAAATCGTATATGGAAGGCGTCGACTGCGCGCAGCGGTAAATCTGCGGAGAGAGGTTTCTGCAATTGTCCGAAATCTCACGGACCGTGAACTGGTCGTGGCTCAAGGCCGCGAAAATCTTGACCGTGCTGACCTATCATTCATTGAGAAGGCTCTCTTCGCCCTGCGCCTTGAAGATGCAGGATTTGATCGGGCCACCATCATCGCCGCGCTTTCCACTGACAAAGCCGACCTCAGCCGCTACATAACTGTAGCGAGGGGAATACCGCTGAACCTCGCTACACAAATTGGTCCAGCGTCGAAAGCTGGTCGATCGCGTTGGGTCGCACTCGCCGAGGAGCTTGGGAAGCCCAAGGCAAGGGAAGCAATCGAAGCGGTGCTTAGTTTAGAGCACTTTAAGCACTCCGATAGCGACGCCCGCTTTACCCTCATTTTCAACGCTGTTTCAAGGCCGCCCGCTACCGCTAAGGCTCTAAAAAAAGTAAGGGCCTGGAGCACGCCAAAGGGGAAAAAGGTCGCGACGATCCGGCAAGAAGTCGGACGAACGGCGCTGATTTTCGACGAGAAATTGGTGCCAACCTTTGGCGAATATGTCGCTGACAAGTTGGATAGCCTGTATGTCCAATTCCTTGAAACAACCGGAGGAGGAAAGCTCAACCAATAGCCAAGGTTTCATCCAATTCAAAGCTTTGCTTGATTAAGATGGATTGGCTCTCACAGCAAAAGAAAAAGGCCCCCGAAACAGCGTTCCAGTAGACCTTCTCTGTAGTCTCGCAGCTAAGAGAATCGCATTTCCAGGAATCGTAGTCAAGGGACCCGTAAGGGAAAGCGTCATTTCGACGGGCGGATTTCTATTGCCTAGCAAAAGGTAAGAGGAAATGCAGACGCATATCTCAACGACGCCCTTTGGGCGGCGGCCGATGACGCTCGGCCATCTTGCAAGTCAGATGGCAGCAAGAGCGGTCGCATCAGACGTTATTGCCAACAAATGGCAGGTTTTCCAGCACATCCGTGAATCGCGGGAACTGATCGGAGCCACCGACCGCTCACTCTCGATCCTTAACGCGCTGTTGACATTTCACCCAGAGATCACCTTGACTGGTGGCGCCGAACTGGTCGTATGGCCTTCTAACGAGCAACTGATGGCTCGCGCCAACGGCATGCCCGCCACGACACTGCGCCGGCATCTTGCCGTACTGGTCGACTGCGGGCTCATCATTCGTCGCGACAGCCCCAACGGCAAGCGGTTCGCTCGCAAAGGAAGGGGAGGGGAGATCAAGCAGGCCTATGGCTTCGATCTGTCGCCGATCGTGGCGCGGTCCGAAGAGTTCCGAGATTTGGCTCAGGAGGTACAAGTTGAAAAGACGGCCTTCCGAGTGGCGAAGGAGCGTTTGACCCTTCTTCGCCGAGACATCGTGAAAATGATCGACGCGGGCATCGACGAGAGCGTACCGGGAAATTGGGGAAGATTTTCACAGACCTATCAGGGGATCATCGGCCGGCTGCCACGTTCCGCGTCTCGCCAGATTACCGAGAGTATTGCCTTGGAGCTCGAGGAACTCTGCACTGAGATCCGTGACGTATTGGAATTGTTTACGAAATCAGTGATTCTGAACGCCAATGAGTCCCATTTCGGTCGTCACATACAGAATTCAAAGCCAGACTCTAAATTTGAATCTGAATACGGTACTAGAAAGGAAAAAGAAGCGGGCGGCAGCGTTGCGGAAACCAAAAACGGGCGGAGTTCGCCGCAACGCGAGCTGCCATTGGGAATCGTGCTGGATGCCTGCCCCGAGATGCAGGAACTGGCTCAGGGAGGGACAATCCGACATTGGCGCGATTTGCTGGCGACGGCTGAGCTTGCCCGGTCGATGCTGGGGATTAGTCCGAGCGCCTGGCAGGAGGCCCGCGAAACCATGGGCGAGCAACACGCGGCGATCACGCTGGCTTCGATCTATCAGCGGGCCGCTCAGATCAATAACGCCGGGGGCTATCTGCGCAGCCTGACGGAACGGGCCAAGGATGGGAAGTTTTCGACCTGGCCGATGGTCATGGCGTTGCTCCGGGCGAAGCTGGACGATCAGAGGAATGCAGCCGGCGCTGGGAAGCCGCGAACTGTTGAGGAGGTCGAGGATGACAGCCGCCTCCACGTTTCGGAATCGCTGCACAAAAACCTGAGCAAGCCGAGATCATGGTAATCCCCTCGCTATTCAGCCGCCGCGATGTCGACGTCAGTGATCAACCCGGAACGTCGGGCGCGATCGATCAGGCTCTTGAGGGATGTGGCTTTTAGCTCCCGACTTCATTTGAAGCGCTAAGCTAAAATTCCCATACCAAAAATTTCCGCTTACGACCTCATGCGGGGGAGGGAGGGGGCCGGCTAAAGCCCTGATGCCTTGGTCAAATTCACGCGGAAGCGATCACGTCGTCTCTGGTATCGGCGGGTCATCTCTGCGGACGCGTGCCCCAGTTGCTTCTGGACGTACCGCTCATCGACTTCGGCAGAAGAAGCGAGGCCAGCACGAAGGGAGTGACCGGAGAACTTAAACGCACGCTCGATCTCGCTGAGATCACCGCGAACGCCGGCCGCCATCGCGGCCCGCTTCACTAGCCGAGCTACTTCCTTGTCATTCAGCCGTTCTGGCCCAACTGCTTTGCCTTTGCCCGTCACGCGACGGAAGAGGGGACCGTGCGCAAGCTTGGCGAACTTGATCCACATCTCGATCGCGGCGACCGGGCAGGTCGTATCAGACGAGCCGCGACCCACCTCAACCTCTCGCCATCCGGTTTTGCCGCGCAAGGTGACGAGCATTCCCTTGTCGAGGATTTCGATCCAGCCGCGCCCATCTTCGGTCTGGTCTGCCTTCAGATCAAGGCCAACGATCTCGGAGCGACGAAGACCACCGGCAAAGCCGACCAGCAACATGGCGCGGTCGCGCAGGCCGCGCAGCGAACCGCGATCGAGCGTCTCGACCATAGCGATGATATCTTCAGCCATGACCGCTTCCTTCTGGACCGGTGGCTTGCCGTGGCTATTGCGAATGCCGGCCATCACGGTGGCGATATGCCGGTCTTTGCGATCGAGCGAGAGGCCACGCTGGGCATAGTTCCAAGAGAGCGAGGAGAGGCGGCGTTCGATGGTCGAGACTGAGCTCGCTTTTGCACCCCGTTCAGCCGTACCGGAGGCGCAGGCGGTAATATAGAGCCCAACGGTTTGCGGGTGTGGCGGGAGCGGAGCCAGATTGGACCGCCGACACCAGGCCGCAAAATGCTTCCAGTCCGATGCATAAGCCTTGCGGGTATTGGCGGAGCTGGCGGCTTCGACATAACCCCGGGCGCGATCAGCAAGACCTGCGAGATGAGCTGGCGTCTGATCCTCGCCGGCGAGAGAGGGGAGGGGGCTATCGCCAGACACCTCCGGTGCGGAAACATCAAGCCCGGGCGCCATGCTGAGAGATGGCGCTGAGGTCTCCTCGACGTGAATTTCGTTGTTTTGCTCGATGATTTGGGCCATTTCTCTATAATGAGCAATATGTCCGATAATGCAAGATTATCGGACGTAATGATACGCCGACATGCTGTGCGGTTTTATCCGATATGGCTGGATTAAACCGCTCTCTTGGTTTACTCTCCTCGGCATGGACTTGTTACCTATCATCACAGAACCCGCCTCAACATGGTCGCCCCGCCTGCCGCGTTGGGTCGTGGCACGCGGACAGGATCTGACCGCCTCAGATGTAGCCTTCTCTGCCGGTATCGCTCTGAAATCACTCGATGATCTCATCCGCTTATCCCCGCCATGGCTCGACTGCTGGCGCGATCGCCATGCACTCAAGTCCGCCGCTGTCGCTGCCAAAATGCTCGGCCGAAGCGAAGAGGAAGACGCGCTTCGGGACGCCGTCTTGTTGACCTCTGCGGGAGACGATCCAGGCCCCGCTGGAAGGCTGTTTCTCGCCACACGAAAGCTGGCGCGCCGGTCCGGGGCCATCAACACCTCTTTCGTCAAGCAAATCGCTGACCTGTTAGCACTTCGGTGGGACGATGGCCTTGCGGCGATCCCGGATTTGACCGATACCGCCATCCAGTCCGGGCGAGCGGCACCCTTTGCTGTGGCGGACCTTATATCGGCGATCTCTGCTGTTCGCCCGGATGCAGAGGTGCTGGGGCTAGTGCTGGGTGAGGCTGTGCTCGCGCATAAGCTGAGTTGGCTGAAACCCGTACCTTTGCTGTTGCCGGAACGCTACGGTCCAGCATTCCGCTCGATTGGTGGCAGAGGCCGCGTCCATCCCGGCGAGCCGGCGTACCAGAAGGCAATTTGCCTGGCGCTGGTGAGTGGCGCTGACGCAGCCCTGCGATCTGCCGCCGAGGTCGACCGACGGGCCGCACGGTTGCTCACTGTCGCGCCGAAATTGCGTACGAAGGGGGCCGAGCCCGTCATTCGTAGATTGCTAACGGAAGATTCCGTGTCGATCTCGGCACTCGGAGGCAATCTGTCGCGATGGGCGGCAACCCGACTGTTCGAGCGCCTCGAGAGTTTTGAGGCGGTGCGTGAGCTGTCGGGCCGATCATCGTTTCGGATTTATGGGCTGTGACCATGGAAGCGAGCTCACCGAAATCAGGCCGTCGTCCAGCGCAAGATCGACAGGATATTCTGCACGATCGCGAGCTGGAAGATCTACCGCCAGAACTGCGCTGGCGGGAATGGATGATGCGGGTCGAGGCGGTGATCTTTGCCTCGGCCGAGCCGGTTTCCCGCGAGACGCTGGCGCGGGTAGTCGGTAGGGACTGCAACATTGATCTGCTGATCGACGATCTCGTCGAGGAATTGTTAGATCGTCCCTATGAATTGGTGTCGGTCGCTGGAGGATGGCAGCATCGCACGCGGCCACGCTTTGCCGAAACGATCCGGGCGTCTTATGCACCGACGCGGGGAGGAGCGGCGGTGCTGTCAGAGTTCGATGCGATGGTGTTGATGGCTGTGGGATACTTCCAGCCAATCACCCGTGGAGAGCTCAGTAAGATTTTTGGCAAGGAAGTAAGCCGCGATACCATCGGCAGTCTTCGGGGCGCGGGCCTCATAGGTTCCGGACCACGCAGTCCGACGCCCGGTGCGCCCTACACCTACGTGACGACGAAGTACTTCCTGTCAGCCTTCGATATGGAGACGTTGCGTGATCTCCCAAACATCGAAGCGCTGGAGGACGCGGGATTGCTCAGCAGATACGCCATACAAAGCGGAAGTGCGGCATCTCAAATCGCGGAAGCAGATGAGAGCCTTATGGAGTGATGCCAACGGCGTTTAATAGCTTGGTTAGGTGGCGCGACCGTGCCTCATTCCAGATTGAGCGATTGCTTGAGTTCATCGATACGCTTTGATGCTTCCGCCTTTGTCAGGTCCTCGGCGTAGGTGTCAGCCTTGGGTGCCTGTTCCGACAGGGTCTTGAGATAGGACCCCTGCGCGCCGGTCACTGGCTCATCGCCGCTTACCCAGTCGTCCGGATCCTTTTGGGTGTTGGACGTGGTGTCGGTTTTAGGATTATCAGTCATAACGTTCTCCTGAATTTGTTCTCTAAACGTTCCTTCCGCGTCTTGGTTCGGTGTGCTTTTGAAGCCGAGTGCGGAACTCAGTTGCCAATTTTTGATCCTCCAATGCCGACAAAGTGCGACCGCGGGATGGAGAGATCGAATATGCCAGTCATAGCAACTGCAGCCTGGTCTATCCCGAAAATGGTGGGCTCTCGCTTTGCCGCAGAGGGAAGTGGGTTGACCAGATATGCGTCCGTGTTCAGTGGCGTAGAAATTAATTCGAAATTCTACCGACGGCATAAATCCTCCACCTTTGCGCGGTGGGCTGAGGCCGTGCCCGACAATTTTAAGTTCTCGGTCAAGATCCCCAAGGACGACATCACGCATACCCGAGCAACGAAGGAAATTGAGGAACCGCTCGCCACCTTCCTTGAAGACATCGCTCCTCTTGGTCACAAAGGCGGCCCGATGCTTTGTCAGTTGCTACCGTCGTTAGCGTTCGACCCAGAGCAACTGGATCGAACATTGCAGGTGATGCGGGAGGCCGATCCGGGGCAGATCGTTATAGAGGTGCGGCATAGAAGCTGGGCATCGGTCGAAGCAAAAGATCTGCTAAAGACATACGCAATCGACAGGGTTCTTGCAGACCCCGCCCCGGTTTGGCCGGCGGACGATTTCGCCAAGCCTCCGCGTTATGTCCGTCTACACGGTAAGCCAAAGATCTATTATTCAAGTTACACGGAAGACGAGATAGAAGCGTTTTCGAACTTGCTCGCCCCAAACAGTTGGTGCATTTTCGACAATACGGCCTCCGGGGCTGCGATCGAGAACGCGCTGATCATGCTTGAGAAGCAATGAACCTATTAGGGACCGACAGCTCAGCGGATGGCGCCGCAGCATTCGGGAGGCGCAAAACAACGCATGAGTGAAGAGCCATGAACCCCGTTATCGCTCCAGCCGTACAAGAGGCGTTGCTAAACAATATGCTTCATCGACTTATGCTAGCTACTTTGTCATCTTCGTGCTACATAAAGCGATGTATTGCTCTATAAAGGTGACAAATGCCCACTCCTCATCAGCCGTCTGCAGCCGTACGGCGTTCTTTGCGAAAGCTCGGCGCGGACATTCACGACGCGCGCCGACGCCGTAAGTTGCCGATGGCTGTTGTGGCAGAGCGAGCCTTTACCTCTCGCTCGACGTTACAAAAGATCGAGGCGGGCGATTCGAATGTCAGCATCGGTATCTATGCCGGGGTCCTTCAGGCTTTGGGACTGCTCGAGGGGCTGAGCAAGGTTGCTGATATTGGTAACGACAGTGTCGGCCAAGCGCTTGCCAGTGCTGATCTGCCACAGCGTGTCCGTTTAAAGCGCGTATCAGGATCTTCTTCCGATGGCTGATTTTGAAGTTCTTATCGATCTCGCCGCATGTACGCGGCACGTTGGGCTGGCAAGAAGCAATCGCATTCGAGGCTCAGAAACAATTATGTTCGAGTATGATGACGCTTGGCTGAAAGACGCTGATCGTTTTTCGCTCGAACCTGCGCTTTCGCTGACCCGCGGTGCCTTCGCGCCACCGGCAGGGTTTGCGACCTTCGGGTCCATCGGCGACTCGGCTCCGGATACGTGGGGTCGGCGGTTGATGCAACGTGCCGAACGTCGTAGCGCAGAGCGTGAGGGGCGGGCCGTCCGCACCCTTTCCGAGAGCGACTACCTGCTAGGTGTCGCAGACGAGACCCGGCTTGGCGCACTCCGGTTCCGCTGGGTCGGAGATGAGGTGTTTCAGGCGCCCATCCAGACCGGGGTCCCGGCCATAATCGAACTCGGCCGGCTTGTGCAGATCACCGAACGCATCCTGCGCGATGAGGAGACCGACGAAGACCTTCAGCTCATTTTTGCACCCGGATCCTCGCTCGGTGGTGCCCGACCGAAAGCCTCTGTCGTCGATCAACATGGCCATCTGTCCATAGCCAAGTTCCCGAAGGAAACCGACGAATACAGCATCGAGACCTGGGAGGAGGTCGCACTCAGGCTGGCTGAGAAAGCCGGTATTGCAACGCCGCAACATCAGCTCGTCGAGGTCGCGGGCAAAGCCGTCATGTTGTCTCGACGCTTCGACCGCAACGGTGCCATCCGCATTCCGTTTCTATCAGCGATGGCGATGATGGGTGCCAGGGACGGGGAGCGCGGCAGCTATCCGGAAATTGTAGATGCTATTGCTGAGCACGGCGCGCGGGGCAAGGAAGACGCGCACGCTCTCTATCGGCGCGTGGTCTTCAATGTGCTAATCTCCAATGTCGATGATCACCTGCGTAATCACGGTTTTTTATGGTCGGGCAAGGCCGGGTGGTCGTTGTCACCGGCCTACGATCTCAATCCCGTTCCGACCGACGTCAAGGCGCGGGTATTGAGCACCAATATAGATCTTGATGAGAGTACCTGCTCACTCGATCTTCTGGAGGCTGCATCGGAGTATTTCGCACTCACCCTAGCTCAGGCCCGCGGCATCATCAGAGAGGTAGCGACCGTCACCGCGACCTGGCGCGATACAGCCAAGGCCGTCGGTGCGCGCGGCAGCGAAATCACCCGAATGGCCAGCGCCTTCGAGCATGGCGACCTTAACCGAGCGCTCACTGTTTGATCTAGTATTGATGGTGATGGATATCCATTCGAACTTAACATATTCAAGAGCTATATATGTATATATTAAATATCCTGTAGGTATTATATATAGTATCTACCTTCGATAAGGAGTACTTATAGATGGTTATAAGCTCAACTGGCATTCATGCGATGTGGCGAACCTTAATATCGCTATAGAGTTCCTTTAAAAGATCGTTTACCATAATATCAATGGCTTACGATCTTTCGAAAATCAGCATATCAGCCCTGACGCGGCCGGCTTTCTACGCCGGTATTGCCCTGGCTCGTCTCGACGAGCGCGTCGCCCGTTCGCCGGTCGGGCACGGCTGGGTCGAGCGGTCCCACTTCGCCGACGCCTGTGGCTCGCTGTGGATCGACGGCGAACTCGTCCACCTCGAAGACCTCGTCCTCCATGACGCCACCCGCGATATTCGCACGCCCACCCACGAACTGACAATTGCCCGCGACGTGCTGCGCACCCGCCGGCGCATCGCTGCTCAGTCGCCAGATTGGGCGCTGTCCGCCGACGGTATCCGTTCGCTGCGGAAAACCTCGGAGATCGGGGCGGGCGGCGCGGACGAGGCTACGACGACCGGAGTCGTTCGGCCGGCGATCGCGATCGATGCGGAAGGGGAGGGGGATGGCGCTGACGAGACCCAAGATCTCCCCGGCGTCGACTACGCCGCTATCGATGCGCTGCTCGCGCGCTCTGACGCTGCGATCGAACGAGCCAAAAAGCCCGGTCGGGCTCCGGCCGATCCGCTGGTCTATGATCTCGACTGGGACGAGGATGGCCGGCTCGCCGAATGGCGCGGCGTGCTGCGCCAGACCGGAAACTTGCCGGCGGTGCTGCAGGCGATCGTCGCCCTCGATGCCTGGAACGAGCTTGCCGTCCTCCAGCACGCGCCATGGCTCGGCCGGCTATTTGCCGCCTCCATCCTGCGCCAGGCCGGCATCACCACCGGCGCGCATCTTGCCGCCATCAATCTCGGCCTCAAAACCATTCCCGTCGATCGGCGCCGTCATCGCGATCGAGAAACCCGGTTGCTCGCGGTCGCCCACGGGTTTTTGGCGACCGCCGAGATCGGCATGAAGGAGCATGACCGGCTGTTATTGGCGCGCACGCTGATGGAGCGGAGGCTGGAGGGGCGTCGGACGTCGTCAAAACTGCCGGAATTGGTCGAGCTGGTGATGGCAAAGCCATTGGTGTCGGCCGGCATGGTGGCCAAGACGC
Source organism: Agrobacterium tumefaciens (assembly GCF_005221325.1). Classification (NCBI taxonomy): domain Bacteria; kingdom Pseudomonadati; phylum Pseudomonadota; class Alphaproteobacteria; order Hyphomicrobiales; family Rhizobiaceae; genus Agrobacterium; species Agrobacterium tumefaciens. Next base: position 15,663 of record NZ_CP039893.1, read on the forward strand.
TGGAGGTGACGCCGCAGGCGGCGCGGCGGATTGTTTTGGAGCTCGGCTTGAGGGAGATGACAGGGAGGGGGAGGTTTCGGGCGTGGGGGGTGCTATAACCGCTTACAGGCTTCAAAGATCCGACATGTCCACAAGGTTTACACGTCAGGCTTTGTGTCCTGCGATCGTTACCAGAACATAGCGCGAACCCGTTAACGTTTTCTAGTAGAAACGATGCTTGAGCCCGATGAGACTGCATATACTGGGTGTTCGGGTTGCCACTCGTAGTCTTGCAACAGGCAGCAACCCTAATATTGCCGGCCATGATATCCACCGATGTGAATGGCCTTCCCGCATTTCGGCATAGTCCCCAAGTCTTATCGGCGCCCCGTTGGCTTTGAATTAGACAGAGCCTACATGTGGATATGGTTTTTAAACAGGAGCCCCTGGACGCGTTTCTTTTTTAGCTACAATGGTGCGGATAGGAAATGGGCTGAGTGGATCGGGCATGAGGTCGAGGATGCGGGGCACTTGGCCATCCTCCAAGCATGGGACTTCTTACCGGGCACAAATTTTGTTTTACAGATGCAAGATGCCGCTAAGACAACTGATAAAACGATCCTTGTGCTATCCCCAGATTACCTAACCTCGCAGTTCGCCGCGTCGGAGTGGGCCGCAGCCTTTCGGACTGATCCGGAAGGATTGAAGCAAAAGTTGCTCCCAATAATGGTCCGTCAATGCGAACCGCAAGGGTTACTGAGCTCGATTGTCTACGTCGATGTTTGTGAACTGGGTGAGGATGAGGCTCGAGAGGTAGTCCGTAACGCTATTGCTGGAAAACGGGGAAAACCTTCGGCAAACCCAGTATTCCCTGGGACGAATAGACAAGAAGCTGGGAATTTTGCCGTTGTTGCAGCGCAGACAGGTGCAACCCGGCAGAAAATGCCAAGCTTAAGCGTCCGCCACACAGATCTGGATCGCAAAAACTTTTTGCGAGACGGTTTCAGCACAATTCGGCGGGTGTTCGAACGAAACAGTAAGGACGTTCGGCGGAAAGAACCTCGCATTCAGGTCGATATCGAGATGAACACTAACACGGACCTTCGCGCCGAAATTTTCGTTGACGCAATGTCTGTCAATGCTTGTCGGGTATGGTTAGGCGGCTTTCACGGCAGCACCTCGATAACATTCTCGGAGGGGCGAAATTTCTCCGACAACAGCTTTAGTGAAATGCTGACTGTCGAAGAGGATAGCGAATTCTATCTCAAGGCGACTATGGCAATGGGTTACCAGCAAGTGTCCGTTGATGTTAAGAGGATGACTCCCGAAGAGGCTGGCCAATATCTGTGGGAGAGACTGGTTGCACGACTTTCTCAAGCTTGAGATGCTGATCCTTATCAAGGGCTCGCGTACCCTGTGACTGCTTAGCTTTTGCGCGCCTGGCTTGCCTGGCAGTGGCCGATTGTCCGAGGGCGCCTGGGTACAAGATTGGTGGCTCTCGCTCAAACCAAAGTCCGTCCAACCGATCATAGCGATTGTTGCTCGGGCCGCGATCTCCCACGCAAGACAAGCACATTGGGAGATCTCAGCGACAGCACCTTTTGATATAGAGGAATCGCACGACGTCTTGTGGCGAGCTGATATTATCTGACCGGCAGGGTTCCTTGCAATTTAAGGGCGATCGGCTAAATTTGATTTCTTCTGTTTAAAGGGTGGCGGATGCGGGCAGACGTTCTTAACAAGGAAAATGTGCTCGAGACGGCGCGACAGATACGGCAACATCTGGCAGCTTCGTTGCCCGCTCGGCAGGGGCGACGGCGAGCAATCGATGACGAGACTGCGGAGATCGAAATTGTCGTCGATGAGATCGACGCTTCGCTTGCATCGCATGGCGAAAATAAGTCGCCGAAACGTCGCGGTTTTCAGCCCCTTGGAGACGGCGAGCATCCACCATCAGCTTTTATGAGTCGGGATGCCATTCTCAGCAACGTCCAAAGCGCTCTTGAAGTGGTCCTTGACAATCCGGAGACCGGTGGCAAGCCACCTGCGACAGAAGGGGCCCGCGAACCAACGGATACGAATGAGGTGCCTGCCAGGGATCGCCGGTCGCGACGAGTCTTCGATAAATTTTCCGTCACAGATATTGGTTGGATAAGTTCACTCGTCGCCACGGGCGTTACAAAATTCAGATCGCCCCGCGACTTCAATCCGCTGCCGGCGGCCACAGTTGCCCTGCCATCGAAGTGTCGCGTCATCATGGTGGGCGATTGGGGCAGCGGGCTTCCACGCGCACAATCAGTGGCCCGTGAGATGCGGAAATTCGTCGAAGACGCGAAAGACAGCGGGCTTGCTTGCCACGTCGTTCATCTGGGAGATGTTTATTATTCCGGCTGGGAGTACGAATATAAACAAAGATTTCTGCCTTACTGGCCGGTTCTTCCATCCGAAAAGGACAGATTCGGATCCTGGTGCCTCAATGGCAATCACGACATGTATTCCGGCGGGTACGGCTATTTCGATTACCTGTTGGCGGATCCTCGGTTTGCGAGGCAGGAAAAATCAAGCTTCTTCAGGATCGCAACACCAAAGTGGCAGATCCTTGGCCTGGACACGGCCTGGGATGACGACGGCTTGAAGGATCCCCAGGCGGCGTGGGTTGAGAGTATGAATTCGGATGGCGCGCGTCGGACAATGATCCTCAGCCATCACCAGATGTTTAGCGCAAGGGAACCTGGCGACGTCGGCAAGGTAATGCGCCAGAAGCTGTCCAGAACGCTGGAAGCTGGAGCCATAGACGCAGCTATCTGGGGACACGAACACCGCTGTATGGTGTTCGCACCTCACAACAACGTTCAATATGCGCGTCTTATTGGACATGGGGGCGTGCCGGTATACGCTGACAAGGGAGAACCTCCCCCACCCGCGGTCTTTCAGACCTCGAGGACCATATCCACCAACCCGCTGGAGCATTGGGCACTGATGGGCTTCGCGGTTTTTGATTTCGATGATGCAGAGGTCAATGTGCTTTACGTTGACGAAAATGGCCAGATTGATAAAAGGGAGACGTTGCGGTGAGCCTGCGGCCGTTTAATCGAGAGACGCTCATCGATCAAGCGATCCGGTATCTTGACCACAACTATCCGCTGTTAGGCAAGAAGATCCGCAAGCGTGCAGCAACTGGTGAGGTTAACGTCCTTCGATATCTGTTGAAGATTTTCAGCCAGATAAACCGTGACGAACGTCCCGCAGCGAGGGACTTCCGAGACCTGCTGGCCGCACTGAGACAATCTCAGGCCGTAAAAACCCAGATCGATGGTCGGCGCCGTCGATCTCTTCCGGAAGATTTTGGCCGTCCGTCTCCCAGATCGACCTCACCCGTGACCGCGCCATCAGCCGAGATGATCGTGGAATCGGCCGAGGACCGTCCCTCTGCAGGTGCGTCTCCCGATCTCGCCTGGATGGAAGAGCGGATTTCGAAGGTTACGTCCGGCGGCAAGAATAAAGACCTCGAATTTACCCCTCATCTCGACATCACTCCCGTCAAGGGGGGCGGCAATCTGACGGTCGCCGTGTATCTCGACAAAGATGCTTTCGGCGTCGGGGAAACCGGAACCGCAATCATTGCGTCCGAAGGTGTTGAAGTGCAGGTCCTGCTCATGGCAAGTGACCATTTCGAGGTTGTTGGTTCCCCGGTTAGAAGCTTCGTCGTCAAGGACGTAACGCGCATCGACATCTCACCTTACACGCTCAAACAGCGCTCTGATGTCACGCCGGCCGCGAAAGACCCTGCGATTGTAGCGTTGTTTTCTATCGAAGGTCGCTCGTGCGGCGTCGTGTCGAAGCTGGTCACTGAAATTGGTGAGACAGCGGACAAGGAGGTAGGCGACGCCGATCGGCTGGTGCTTCACCCTGTCACGGGAGAGGTCCCCGATCTTACCGTCACCATCGTTGCGAACCCGATCAACGACGGCCAGCAGTTCTTTTGCACCGTTCAGTCCCCTCATCTCTCCGAATTTGCTGCTGGAGAGCCCGCCTCGTGGAATCTCCCGCGCAAAACAGAGGAGATTGTCAGGGAGCATATGAACGCGTTCACCGAAAAGACCGATGCTTTCCAATTGGTCGCAGAGCTTCGGGGTGCCGGTCGGGAGCTTTTCGACGCCGCCCCGGCTAACTTCAAAGACGCTTTCTGGAAGCTCATCGACAGCGGGGTCCAACTCCGCAGCTTCGCTATCGTTTCCGAGGAGCCCTATATACCATGGGAGCTCATGGTGCCGAAACGCGACGGAGAGAAATCGCGCAAAGCGTTGGGAGTGGATTTTTCTGTGGGTCGGTGGGCAGGAAAGAGAATAGCGGCCGACCGAAAAGTCACTCTCCGTGATGCCGCAGTCGTGGCACCCCGCTATGAGGGCGACAACGTTCTGGCAAAGTCCCAGGAGGAGCTTGATTTTGTCATCAGCCGTTTTCCCGGCGATCAGATCCGGCCGGCAACCTATCGCGATGTGGTGAAAACACTTCTGTCGGGCCGCAGCCTGCTGCACTTCGTCTGTCACGGCGAAGACGACGGTACCTCCGGACAAAGATTGCAGCTTGATAATGACGAAACTATCAGCGCGACCGCTATCGCAGGCTTGGACGACGTCGAGGACGTGTTCCTGAAAACACGGCCCATTGTCTTCTTGAATGCCTGCGAAGTCGGACGAGGAAATCCAAAGCTGGTTGGCCCTGGTGGTTTCGCGGCACGTTTCATCGAGCTTGGCGCGAGCGCGGTCATCGCTCCTCTCTGGAGCGTCGAAGACGAAATTGCTCATGACATCGCGTTGGAGTTTTACGGCGCCGTCAAGAACGAGCCCAAACTTCCCCTGGCTGACATCTTCCGAAGAATTCGAGAGAGAGCCTTCGATCCAGATAAAGGACGCGACACCTACGCAGCTTACTGCTTCTACGGCGATCCATTAGCCACTGTTGGATGATCAGCGCGTATTATCCATCAACCAAAACAATCTCCGCGATATTGACGGCACCTGCCGTCATAACGACTACACTGTCAGGCTCGTCGGGCAATGCGGACGAAATCACGGCGCGTGCCTGATCCACCGCGCTGCCAACGGATTGTCCCGCACCGATGGCACCATAAAATGTGCTTGCAAACAGACCTGCCGTTATGTCCAGAACACCGTCGGCCGTGCCGATCACTATGGGAACGGTCTCAAGAAGCGCGTGGGCGCCTACCGCCGACTGGCATGCATTTATGATGACCAACGTGGGTGGGTAGTCCGTCGACAAAAGAATGTTGGCAAGTTCTTCGAAGCTCAAGGCTGATCCGGTTGGGTTCTCGAAGTCGCCATCGTCCAGCAGCAGGAAACTTGCATTTCCATGCCCGGAGAAGTGGACCACATTAGGACGAACGTCATTGATCCCATCGACCAGATCTTGACGTGTGGCGGCCGGACGGTGCTGCAGGTCGATCAGCTCTCGATGTCTGACCCCACGCAACACCCTGAGAACCTGGTTGACCTCTGCATCAACGCGCAATGGATCATCCAGACGGGGACTGGATGTAAGGTAGAGAACTCTGAGCTTTTCCGGTTCAGGTGGGCGCTCAAGGATGTGCCGGATGGTGATCGTAGAAAGTTCGGCCAGCTTGCGGGCATGATCGATCTCGTCTCGTCGTCTTTTCAAGGTGTCTCTCGCGAATGCGTCGCGTTCAGATTTGGCCTTTCTTGCCCTTCGATCGTTTTCCCGATCGTCTTGGGCGCGCTCACGCTTGATCGCGGCGTCGAGCGAGGCCTGCGTTTGCCTGATGTTATTGGAAATGTCTGCCAGCTTTTTGCTGATCGCTGCTATACTCTTTTGAGCGGTGGTGATCTTTTTTTCCGCGCTTTCAGCCGCGCGAACGTGTGATTTCGCAGTTGAGATGTTCTTCGTCGCGGCGGCAGCACTTCGCTTTGACGCCGCATCCTGCCTGGCTTTTCCCGCCGCGCTTTCCTCCTTTGAGAGATTTGCTTGCAGGCTGGAGAGGTCTTTTTGCAGTTTTACCAACTGACCGCGATAATAGTCCGAGTTCAATTTGCTTTCCCCATCGCCATCTCAAGAAGCCTCCATGGCTTCGCATGGTCCCGCTAATCAGCAGCAAGCAAGACATAAAGATCTGCCTCATCATCGAACGCAATCCGAACTTCATTTTTCGCAAGCCTGAACGCGATGTCGAAGGACCTGCCGTGTGCCAAGGCGCGGTAAAAGGCTTTGCTAAATGAAATGGCTGCTTCGTCAAGCACGCTTGCATCGCAACCGATCACCCATTTGACGTGAGCGAGACAATGCTGCCCTACGGCCGAGGAGAAGCAGGCGTTTAAGACCAGACACTCGACTGCGCCGCTCAATGCTACCAATTCCGCAATCGCTTTTGAAGAAACGGGAACGGGATCGCCGTTGCGGTTCTCAAAAACCAGGGCTTTGTCGGTTCCGTGGCCGCTAAAATGCAGGACCTTGGGATTGAAGTCGAGGACGGCGCCCTGAATTTGATCATTCCGCACCGCCCAGCGGCGCTCAGATACAATCTCAACTTTTTTATGATAGACGCGCTTGAGCTCGTCCTCGATTTCACGTGCTTCCTCGTCAGGGCGAAGACGTTCTGAGGAATAAGGCGAGGCTGCCAGAAAAAGCACCTTCATTTCGGGGATTGCGGTTTGCCCGATATTTATTTCGTGGATCCGTTGTTTGAAATCCATGTCGGCCGGGAAGAGACTGAGGTTTCCCTGATCGAGCTCAGTCGCCTTGATCTTCCCGTACAGGCCGTGCCCCTCGGCCCCCAGAAGAATATTACGCTTGAGGTTTGGTTCAACTTCCAAAACTGCGAAAACTTTCGCCTCATAGACAGGCATCTGATCGGCATATCGGGCAAGATGCTCGGCGATCAGCGACCTGACATGCCTGTCAGTCTCGAGATCAAACCAGTTGACCGTGATATCAGGCAACCCGTCGTAAAAAATCCGCTGCACACCTTTCGCAAGACCTTCGCGCGCAATCGGGCTCTTGCTGTAGGAACCTTGAAGGATGATCTCGTGACGTCTCTTATCGTCGTCAAGTCGCTGCGCAGCAAGCTGGAACAGCTTTGCCTGGACGTTAAACGGTTGAGACTCGATGCGCTGAAGATCGAAACCGAGGTCAGCCATAGTCAGGCGCACATTTTCCAGAACTGACCACGCCGAGTATTGGCGGACGATCGGATCGTCGTGCTGCGCCAGCGCTTTGACAAAGGTGCCGTTGTTGTGCCGAGGATCAAAAAGGTTCTCAATATCCCTGTTTAAGCCAACCGTGATCAACGCAAGCTTGAGAACTTCAAGATCTGCTTTGTCAATATTTATCGAAAAACCGTTTAGGTCCAGTAGCTTAGGATCGGTGTTCTGTAGGGCCGCAAGGGTTCGAATCGCGGGATCGACATTTTTCAATGAAGGCGCAGATGCCAAATCGCCTCCGTAAATCCGGGACAATGCGGCCACGGCTGCCGCGACAATCTCAGGAAACGTTTCGTACTGCGCGATTGAAAGTTCAATATACCTGCCTGACTCTTCGCGCCGCGCCAGTCGAGCAAGTGCGTTCAGGCACCACCTGACAACCTTCAAATCGGGATGTGACAACACCATCCCATTGATCGTTTTTTCGAAAGAATTCCTGTTCTCAGCGTTTAGCTGAAAGCCGCCCCGATAGAGACCGCATAAATCCTGGAGCGCAAGTTTGCGTCGGCGAGCGTCTCCGTTTTCGAGCTCGAACTTCAAGAATGCCGATTTTTCGTGCGAAATAATGCTCGATTTCACGTCTGCTCATCTAACGTTTCTCGAACAGCGCCAAGGGCACTTACGCTCCAAGGTTCGAAGTCGTCGACATTGTTTAATGGAAGGGTGGCGTCCATCCAGAGCGGATCATTTAAAGAAAGTCGTCGTGTCGTGGGCTCAAACCAACGCGGGCATGTCCAGTCCATGACGATCATCAGGACACTTTGGCCGGGTTCGCGATCGACAATGAAGGCCGATATCGGCCGTGGCGGCTCGATACTCTCGGTGTGGAAGACGGTGGGCGAGATATCCAGGTCCGAAGAAATCGCAGCAAGCGAATTTTCCGACGCTCCGTAGTCTCCATTGGAAAACAGCGTGTAGTCAGAAAATCGCACAACGCCAGGAAACCCGATTGTTCGGCGATTCGCAAATGAATCACGATCTTCGCGGTATCGACCAGATCGATAGCTCAGGACAAGATTGCCACGCCGTACCAGTGAGAAGGTCCACACTGCCAAGGCTGCAGCCGGCTTCTCGTTGGCTTCAAAATAATGGATGGCGCCCCTGTCTTCGGCTGTTCGGACGAGGGAGGACCATTCCTTCGGCAGATTTCTGCCGAGATCTCTCACAAAATCGGCATCAATTGCAAGAAACGGCTCAGTTAGGAGATCGCGCGTTCTTCTGCGCGCCGGGAACCTTTCCTTGAATTTATCTGGAACTTCTGGGTCCGGTATGAGCTCGGAAAGGAAAAATACGCCAGGTTCCGTTCGAAAAAACAGCGATGTGTCGCGGTGCTCGAGGATGTCCTCGCTCAAGCGCGCCTGCAGTGTTTTCTCTTGTGTTCTTCCAAACAAGTGCGACGGAACAATGCCTGCTCGATAAGCGGCGTCAAGCATCTTCTTCGCTGTCATCGGACGGCGAGATGCTTTCAAAACCTGTCTGGCGAGTTCGAGATAAGAATCCATTGGTACAGCAATTCGAGGTTGCGAGATTGTAGCTGCCCAAACTGAGTGTCACAAGCCCTGCATTTGTTCTGCCTCGACTTTAAACGAACCAGAGATTTGTCAGACAATGCATGCCGTTCCCCCACAAACAGGTGCAGACCATTCGGCAACCGACGCCCTTGCGTTCAGACGACTGTTACAAGAACAGTGCGCAACGTCATTGATCTCCCTGCTCGCGAGCAATCCGGAGGACGCGCCACCTTTTTCGACCGAAGGCAGCGTTAGTTCTTATAGTTGCGTTTGCGTTGAACGCCGAAGACTCTGATGTAGAATCACAGTAATATCGATGGACGAGCAATTCGAGCGCCCAATCAAGCGACTGTTGGAAAGTTGACATGGCCAAAAATCACCGCATTTTTATTTCATTCGCGATTGAAGACGAATGGGCTCGTACGCGAATGGTAGGGCAAGCCAGGAACGAGAGAACGCCATTCGAATTTGTCGACATGTCGGTCAAGCGTCCTTGGGATGAAGCTTGGAAAACGCAGTGCCGCATCCGTATCAAAGGTTGCGACGGCATGATCGCGATGGTTACGACCAACACCGCCAAAGCAGAAGGGCAGCTTTGGGAAGTGCGGGCTGCACTTCAAGAGGGCGTGCCGGTCTTGGGCGTTTACGCTACCCAGGATAATCGACCATATTCGCTACCTGCCGACTTCCGGCAGGTGCGGGTAGTCGACTGGACTTGGGCCAACATCACTTCGTTTATTGTGAGACTGTAATATGGATCGGCGAGCGCTGATCGTCGGGATCGACCAGTACGACAGTTTCCCGCCGCTGTCAGGCTGCGTTGCAGACGCGGACGCGATGCTGCCAGTGCTCGCGCGTCATGAAGATGGCTCCAAGAACTACGATTGTCGTATCTTTACGAGTGTCGGAGTCGATCGCATTACTCGTCCCTTTTTACGGGCAAGGTGGAAAGAATTGTTCGGCTCGTTCACGGGCGACGCCGTCTTTTATTTCGCAGGCCATGGCGGTCCGAGCGGATCGGGCGGCTTCCTTGTTACTCAGGATGGCGAAGACGACGATCTCGGGCTTCCCATGAACGAAATCGTTCAATTGGCCAATGACTCGCCAACGCGCTCCGTGCTCATTATCCTGGACTGCTGTTTCAGCGGTGCTGCCGGCAATTCGGCAAGTTTGCAAACCCCAGGTCTTTATCAGGCGACGTTGCGGGAGGGGGTCACCATCCTGGCAGCGTCCCGCCCAACCGAACTTGCTGGCGAAATCGATGGGCATGGCGTCTTTACCGACCTGGTGTTGGGCGCACTGCGTGGCGGGGCAGCCGACGTCAGAGGCCATGTCTCTGCGGCCGGTATCTACGGCTATGTTGAATCTGCATTCGGCTCTTGGGCGCAGCGGCCGCTTTATAAGTCTCATGCTGCCAGGCTCGATCCCGTCAGGCTTTGCCTGCCCAAAGCAACGGACATGCTCCTTCGTCAGCTTCCTCATTTTTTCAGTTCCGCGGATGCAGATTATCGCCTTGATATGAGCTACGAAGAAACAAATGGGGCAGCGATCGCCGCAAATGTTGAAACCTTCAAAAAGTTCAAAACCCTGCAACTAGCGGGCCTTTTGATGCCTCGCTCCGGCTCTGACCTCTACTGGACCGCAGAGCGGTCCGGTTCGGTCGTTTTGACAGCGCTTGGGCAATTTTATTGGCGGCTTGTCGACGAGGGACTGATTTGACCCGCGTCGGAGTAACAGGCCATCAAGATCGCGTTGGCATGGACTGGTCCTGGGTGCGCAGAAGCGTCCGCAGCGCGCTCGTGAGTTGCGGCGCGACGGAGGCGTTGAGCTCACTTGCAGAGGGAAGCGACCAGGTCTTCGCCGAGGTCGCGCTGGACCTCAGCATTCCTTTACGGGCCGTCGTGCCATTCAACTCCTACGAGGCGTTCTTCCAAGACGCGCATGTCTTGTTGAACTATCGACGGCTGCTTGGCCAGGCGCGGCGGGTAGACCTTAATCTACACTTCTCACCTGAGAGAGCTTTCTTCGAAGCGGGAAAATTCATCGTCGACGAATGCCAGTTGTTGATAGCGGTATGGGATGGCAGACCGGCCGAAGGATTTGGTGGAACGGCCGACATCGTCACTTATTCGCGCAGCCGGGGTCGGCGCCTTATTTGGTTGGACCCGTTCAAAGCCGAGATTCACAGGGAAGGGTCCATGACGTGAAGATTTCCATTTCGTACCAGCAGGCCGACACCGCTCTTGCCGGGTCGATTGCAAAACGCCTATGGGCGTACCACGCAATTGGCTCATATCTGACGTGTACGCGGAGGTGTCTAAGCAAGCCCACGACACCTATGTCGCTAACAAGCGGCACCTGGACGAGGAGGTATCGCGCAAGAGCGGGCGGCGACTGTTCTATCTGCTTTGGGTTGGAACAACATCGCAACCCAGGATCGATCCACATATCTATGAGTATTGCGAATGTGGCCGTTGAACGCTTATCTGCAAGTCTGATGCGCGATCCTGGTCCATTGATCCACAGCGCCGCGAGGACGACGTCACCCGACGCGCGAATGAGGGCGTCTCGTTACCGGTCGGCCGTGCCAATATAAAAAGGGCCGCGGCCAGAACGCGACTTGCCCTCTGGGCAAGGCTACTACTGATCCCATCTTGTGAGGCTACTTCGTGTCGCTCCGTTCAATGGACGCCAGTGCCGATTGCATCGGAACACATCACACGAAAAGCGAAAGGTTCAAATCTGTGAAATGAGACCGTGGCCGTTTAGACGAGGGCGCCGGTCACGGCCAGCGCGATAAGGGTCATCCCAGGCCCTATGAGAACAAGCAATCCGTCGCGCTCGACCAGCCCGATCGCAATAACACAGAGCGCCACGACAGGTGCCGGGTTTCCAAAGGGGATCGGTAGAGCGATCGCGACAGCCAGGCAAAAGACCGGCAGTGCAAGGAGGTAGGGCATACGCCGCCCCGCTAGTCGTGGCATTCGATCCGGGAGTACAATGCGCTCGATCTTATGAACCACCGGCGTGGCAGAGCGCTGCAACGCCTCAAACGCATTGACCGGAATATGGCGGTTGGCGAGCAGCGATGGCAACCACAAGGATGTCAGGCCGAAGGCGAATTGAAGCGACACTATCGCAAGCGCCGATCAGAACACCAGTCGAAATGGGCCAGTAATGGGGATAAGTGCCGGAAAGCTCCACCAATCTGGCGGGCGCGAAGGCCTGCGAGCGCAAGGGCGCGATCGCGCATCTGACAAGGACAAGAGAATGGGCGCGGCGCAGCCTCCCTTTCGGTCGGAGAGCCGCCAGCGCTAGCGCGTCAGGGATGGACGCCCGTCAGGGTGAAGACTGGCGGAGCCGGGCTGAAGCTCAGCCGACAGCCCGACCGGCAGGCGACGCACGAAGAGAAAGCTGGTTTGGGTATCAGCTGGGGAGACGCAACCACAGACTGTTGCGAAAGCCTTTCACGACGGCCTCATCACTCACTCTGAGCCCGCGCGATCTAGGGTTTGACCTCTAGCCGGCCACACGACCCTCGAGACGAGCAGCAATGTCTAGCGGTCGGATTTCCAATAGGCGGGTAGAATTTCGGAGATCGGGGCAAATACAGCAGTTTTACTAATCTACGGCAGCGACTCGAATGGACAATCGGGCCGGATTTTAACCCGATAGGGCGTCGAGAGTGTGTCGACCGAGACGACGTTGACCGAAAACTGTCCGCGAACAGTTTATGCCACCCTCAAACCGAGGGCCTCTGCACACTGCCCCCGGACAGCCTGTGGCGATACTTTTTGGTGATGCAGCAATGATGCACGATGTGGCGCTCACCACCTCCTCGGGCAAATGAGTTCAGGTTGGCGTTCTACATACGCTGCACCACGTTAGCAGGGAACTCGCACGCCGGCTGGCAGTCGCGTTCCCCTGCTGCATTGGCGCCATCTCACCACCAGCGATGCGAGTAGGGTCGACGTGAATGCGATTGGACACGATCTGACGGTTGAACCTGGTCAACCCGCACAGCATCCAGCTTGCACGGCCTAATACCCGCGCCGTTTTGTCACCAGAGCGCGTGCAAGGTCTTTATGGAACTCCCCGATTCCGGACTTGAAGATTGTGCTCTTTCTATCCGTAGAATAGGCTTCATCCATCTTTCGAACCGTAACCTGCTCGTTGCGCTTGGAATACTCGCAATACAGGTCCACCTCACTCATGGTCTGCAACACTGGCCACTTCTGAAGATAGGTCGGCAGCGAGATGTACTGCTCGGCGTAGCTTGCGATGCGGAAGTCCTTTTCGGATGCCACGCCAATCTCCCACGGGACCCACCATGAGTCCTTCGTTGCCGTTGAAAGGACGGCAACGAGTTGGTCGCATTCGCTCATGCGCTTACGGATATGATCCGCCAGATCCGGCCCATCCGATGCGAGTGCATCGTCAATGACATCCAAATAGACCGCAATTCCGTTAGCCTTGATCCGGTCCGCCACCTTTGAGGCGGTGCCGCTATCCTCTTTCTTATGGGATACAAAGACTTTTCTGGGCATCAAATTTTCCCTATCGTCCTGTCATTTGGGTTAATCAGCCGAACATCGCGCTCTCGCTGCTGCGCGTAAGCCACAAGGATTTCGGAGCTAAACGCGACCTTGCGAGGGCTCGATGGCCGGCGCGTGCTTATTCATGATGGCGCTACGGTAAATCCGTTTTCGACGTCTTCCGGATCGAGGCCTGCCATGTTTTCGATCGTCGTCGCCGAAAGCATGCGCTGGGTGACTTTCTCGGCATTGGCGAGGGCGCCCGACCTGACGAGACCCTGCCACCACAGTGCCGCAAGTCCCGCAACATGGGGGCAGGCCATGCTGGTCCCGCTCATCAACGCGAGGCCGTTTTTCAGGGCGGCCGAGACGATATCCTGGCCGGGAGCACAGACCTTGGCGCGGCCGTTCGAAAAATTGGCGATCTCGAACCCGGCGCCGTTCTCGCGCACCGCAGCGACGGAAATGACACCTTTCGCCGAGGAAGGGAGCGAGGCGGAGATGCGGAAGCGAGGATCGCGATCACGTTCGCTCTCATTGCCGGAGGCGGCCACCACGATCGGACCTCGGCCGAAGGCGCGCCCGGCTTCAAGCACGTTCATGACCGAATCGAACATCCGCAGATTGTCCTTGAAATGCTCCAGTGCGATCGACGTGGCGAGCGCAACGGGATAGCCGTCCTCCTCAAGCTCCCGGACCATGCCCGGAAAATCGTAGCCCAGCGACATCGAAATCACGTTCGCGCCCTTGTCGGCGGCCCATTGCATGGCGCGGTAGACGGCAAGAGAATCGCCGCCGCCGCCATCCTTGAAGACCTTTCCGATCAGGGCCTGCTTGATATTGCGCGCGATCCCGATGCGCACGCCGTCGACGTCCTTGCCGAAGATGGTGCCGGCGCAATGGGTTCCGTGACCGTCTACGTCGCCATTGCCGGAACCGCCGAAATCTTCCTCGACGATATCGACACCGGCGAAAGCAGGTTGTTTCCTGTCGATCCCCGTATCGAGGACCGCAACGACGACATTTGATCCATCAAGATCGGTGCGATCGGCGCCGATCGCCCTGATACCCCAGGAGGAGGCGGGCGCGTTGCCGGCCGCCAACGGCGCTTTTTCCACCGGAGCAATCAGGCGGACCGGCATGATCAGGCTGACGTCCCTGACAGCCGGATTGCGTCGCGCCTCACGCAGTTCCTTTTCGGAAAGTTCGGCATCGTGGACCTTTATTTCGCCGTCGAGCGACTTTGCGCCGGCAACACGTGGTCCCGAGCGGTAGCTCCGGTTGGCTTTCTTGATTTCCAGGATCGCATATCTGCGCACCATTTTCGTGTCCCTCGTTTGTAAAGAATGCTGGTGTCAGCCAAGCACAAGCCTTCGCGTCGGATCGCCGTAGAAGACGTAGGAAGACCAGGTCTGGTCGGACGTAAAACTCATCTCTCTCACGGCATGGCGGGCCTGGCGAAGCGATTCAGCAAATGACAACCCGGAAAGTTCGTCACGTCGGATCAGGCGCCACCACAATCCATATGATGTCGGGAAGATCTGGCGATAGAAGGCGGTGGCGAAGGGGGCCGCAAACTCGTCCTGGATCGGCCACTGACTGCCGATGAAGAAGCTTGCATTGTTGAGAAATGCCGATGCAAAACCGTAGACGTCCTCGGCCCGCTCCCAGCTGGCTTCACGCGATGTGCCGCAACCGTTGATGAAGGCAAGGAGCAACTGATTGGGCCGCGTAGACAACGCCTCGGCAACCTCTTTCGCCGTCAATCTGTCGTTCAACAATGGCAAGAAGCTCTCGCCGGCGTCAAGCGGATCGAACTCGGCATGGCCGGCGTAATGGAAGAGATGCGAGCCGCAAAGCGCTTCGAGAACCTGTGCCTTGGTCGCGGCCGGACTGACAACGATGATCTCGGCGCCCCAGGCACGTACCGCATCCGCCACGTTCTGCGCCTCTGCCTTGACATGGGGCAGTTGTTCTTGGTCAGGTTCGAGTTGTGGCGCGACGATGGCGACCTTCAACCGGCTCGTGCGCAACCCATCCGCATCGGCAAGCGTGTCGCCCGAGACGGTCCTTCCAATCGCATAGCGTAAAAGCAGCGGGTCTCTTTGTCCGTCGCTTGCCAATTCAAGCGGAAACCAGAGCAATGACTTTGACAGGTCGAGGCTCATCGCGCCGCTTTCGAACTGGCTGGTGGTAAAACGGACGCTTTCGGGCAGCGCCTCGTCATACAGCACCTCCGACACGCGCTGGAGTGCGGTGTCGAACTCCTCGCGGTCCCCGAACGCCTGACCCTCTGCGATCGACACGAGAAAGGGCAGGGCTTCCTTGGGAAGACCTTCGATCCGCGCCTTGGGGGCATCCACCGCAAGTCTGATCAGGTTGATTGCGGCTGGCGCCTCCACTTCGAAACGAACGGCGTCCTCGCCGACCTCGTCGATTTCCAGGGCAAGTTGCGGATCATCCTTTGCAGTCGACCAGCGCAGTCCCCCGACGCGGCGCAGCAGGAAGCCGGTCGGACCGCGACGCGTCACGATGATGAGCGGGAGAGCGACAAGTGCCAGGATCGCCAGGGAAAGTTTGTAGGGATTTTGGTAAAACGGCAATCGCACGGAAAATTTGGAACCGACAGGTGTGGCGCTATTCAGAAAACCATCCGTGACGATGGGCTGGACCTTGTAGGTTTCCTGGTCACCCAGGTCGGTCAGGTCGATGCGAGCCGTTGGCCCGCTCACGCTTCTTGCTGCATTCGGTATCGGCGGGTCGTAGCTGACCGTTGCGGTTTTTCTGCTCGGCAGTCCAACGAGACCCGGAAAATTAATCGTGTAGGCGATCGCGGTCCTATCGATCACACCGCCTTCGGCAGGCCCGCTGATATCGATCTTTGGTTCGGAAATGGGCAATGTGATGCGCGTAAGAGAGGGTCCGCTGGCGATCCAGAGGCTGTTATCTGTGCCCGGGATGATGTGATCGACCCCCAATCCAAGCCGCGGGTCGATATTCCGCAGGGAGCGCCACTGGCCGTCCCTGGCGCTTCCCTCCCAACGATAGATGCCGGCGTCGGTCGCAGCCAGCAAACCGTATCGCGGATGGGCGGCAAAGGAGCGGATCAGATAGGGCTGCTCCTGGCCGTCGCCCGCCGGGCGCTCGACGATCGACCATGTGTCATCGGCCCTCTTCAGGAAGATCGTTCGTCCCCAGCCGCCCGAGACGACCGCATCGGCGCCCGCCACATTCGCGGGCAAGGCGACTGCACCAAACAGGTTGACATTGCCAAAGGGCGATGGCTCGAAAGGCCCGAGCGTCAGCTCGTGTCGACCCTTGAGCGAAACCGTGAGCGGGCCGACGGACAGAAGTGTCCCCTGATCGTCGAAGACGAGCGCGCCGATTGCGGACCCACCGATATAGGAGGGTGCCTCAAGTACGTTCTCCCACCGCCCGCCCCGGAGACAAAGAACGTCCGTCGACCAACTCAGGCCGGCGCAGATCTCGCCAGACGAGGAGACCGCAAAAGACGCAACAGCGCGGGAACCTTCGCTGATCGGCAGCGGATAATCGGCCACCCGTTCTGGCGCATCCGCAGCGATTTTAAAAAGCCCGTCGGCACTCAGCGACCAGGTCACCCCGTCATTACCCTTGGCGAGCAACGCACCCTGATAATAGGCGGACGCGGGCAAAATTGCCTGCTTCGGCGAAAAAAGCGGCAAGGCGCGGAGCTTTTGATCGACGTGCCAGACCCTGCCGGACATCATGCCGACGATCGCGCCACCCCCGCTATCGGCAAGAACGGAGGCGATCTTGTCATCGGGGGCAAACCGGTACTCGCGCGACAGATCGAGATATCGCCACAGTCCGCTGGTGCTTGCGACCCATATGTTCGACATGCCATCATCGAGAAGCGAATTGGCACTGATCGATCCGACACTGCCGGGAGACCACTCATTCCAGCCGTGGGCCTCGTTTCTGTAAAGGGCATTGGTCGAAAGCCAAGTAGTACCGTCGGTCTGGCGATAGGCCGCGCGACAATTTCCCGCCGCAAGGTCGGTTGGTGCCTCTGCCGGATCGAGGGGCACGGCCACGCATTTGCTATCGGTGCCCGCGAAAATATAATCGGCGGAGAAGCTGACAGAGCGGACAAAGGCGTTGGGGCGGACATCGAAACGTCTGGCGGACGATGGTTTGCCGGAGGTCTTGTCAATGATTGAGACCTCGCCGCCTTGACTGACGGCGACGAGCGCCTCGCCGGCAAAACCGAGAAATGACGCCGATGTTGCGACCGGGATGACGACGTCCGAGACCGCCGCCCGAAGGGCTGAAAGTGCTTCTGTTTGCTGCAAGGCAAAACGACTGGAGGCAACATAAAGCGTGCCGGCTTGTGACCTGGCCAGCGCCCAGTCTCCGGTCGGGCAGCCACCGCTTCCCCTTGGGCAGGCTCCGTAAAGCGGCGAGAGTTGTTTGTCTTTCCAACGCCACAGGCTGTCATTGGCAGAGCCGACGATAACGGCGCCGTCGCCGACCTCGACCATCGACTTGACGATGATGGACTGGCGGGATCCGGACGGCACAAAATCCGGTACCTGCACCGCGACCCCGTCATAGGAGGCGACACCGTCCCTCGTGCCGAGGAAAAGCCGATCGTTCTTGCGCGACAGCGCCAGATGCGTGATGTTCTGCTCGGGAAGCGGGACGGGGATGAATTGCCAGACACCGGTCACGCTTTTCAGGGCAAGATCGGCGGGCAATGGCGGCGGGAGCTCTGACGCCAGCGACAGTCGTACCCCCAACAATGCGGGCACCGCCATTGCGAGCCTTATCCAACCCGGCATGCCCATGACGCCGCCCCCGCTACGCCTCAACCCTCAAGGGAGGCTAGCCGCAAACTAGCCGCTCAGCAAGTTGTATTCCTCTAAAGAACATTTAAGAATTGCAGCGCGCTGTCGGTATCGAGAGCAGATCGGACTGCGCGGGCACGGTTGTTGTTGTTCAGCGTCTGCCGGCGGGATTTCCATTTTACCGGTGGCGTGAACACCTTTATTTCGATCGCAAGTCTATCAGTCCTTTGGGGGTCATATGCTCAGACAATATGTTGTTCTTCCTGCGCACGGGTTTCGCTCGCCTGTCCTCGCGGAGGCCGCGGCTCTCAAAGCAACCGTTCCGCTGGCGGCGACGGCCGGCTCGGCGCAACCGCACACCAGAGACGCGTCAAGCAGGGTCCAGGTGATCGACGCTGTCAGCGCCGATGGGCCGAAGCTGGTGGAGATGACCCCGGAGGGAGAGCTGGAGCTGCGGCTGGAGGAGCCGGACCTCAAGATCGTGCCGCTCGTGACTTATGAAAAACTGCGGGCGATCTACACGGTCAAGCGAGCGGCGGCGGCAGGCGTTCTGGCGCCGGCGGGCCAAGGAGCGAGGCTTCGTGTGGAAGATAGCCAAGGGAATGCCCTGGCGGGTGCCCAGGTCGTTGCTTTTACCAACTTCCGCAACAGGGCGGGCGATGACGGTCTGACAGACGCCAACGGCAATATCGATCTTCGCATCACGCCAGGCGCGACCCTTGAGCGGATCTACGTCTATGGACCGGCCCGCTATTGGGGACGGTTCGAGCGCAATTTCGTGCTCGACGCGGGCGCAAGCCTGCAACTGCAGCCGATCGACCTCGCACAGCCCAACCTTGCTCTGGCGCGGTTTCGCAGCCATTTGCCCGCCACGGCAGGCCAGGGTGTGGTGGTCGGGATCGTCGACACCGGCATTGATCCGAACCACCCGCTCTTGCCCAACGTTTCCGGCGGCGCAAACATGGTTCTTGAAGAAATCAAGGATGATCCGGGCGAGGTCGCCGACTGGGGCCCGGCGGCAATCGATGGGGAACATGGAACTCATGTTGCCGGGATCGTTGCGGCCCGCCCCACCGACGACATCAACCTTTCGGGCGTTGCGCCGGGTGTGACCCTCAGAAGCTATCGTGTGTTCCCTCACAATGGGGCGAATGCGACGAATTACGACATCATGAATGCGATCGACCGGGCGGTCCAGGATGGTTGCGACATCATCAACCTCAGCCTTGGCGGAGGCGATGAAGACGAGGCAATCAGGGCCGCGATCGGCTCGGCGCTCGACAATGGCGTGCTCGTGATCGCCGCCGCCGGCAATGACGGTCGCAAGCCCGTCAGCCATCCCGCTGCCTTGCCGTTTTGCATCGCGGCGACCGCGATGGGATGGGAAAACAGCTTCCCGGAAGGCTCTTCCGAGAGCGGCGACGTCGCCAAACCACGCGGCGCCAACGGCTCCTTCGTCGGGGCGTTTTCGAATTTTGGCCCGCAAATCGACCTGACGGGCCCGGGGGTCGGGGTTGTATCGACCTTGCCGGGAGGCGAATTCGGGGCCATGAGTGGAACCTCCATGGCCAGTCCGGCATTGGCTGGATACGCGGCCTATCTTTTGGCGCAGGAAGTGACTATATTAGGCCTGAACGGTGCTGAGAAGTGCACCGCCCTTAGAGACAGGCTCTTCGGCTCGGCCACGCCTCTCGGTTTTGGTCGGGATTTCGAGGGCTTCGGACTTCCGGGATAGGATGATCATGAGCGACATGGTTATGCAACAGGTGATCTTGAGGAAGCAGAACCCGAACGGGTCGTCTTCCAGCGAAGCTGCCGAGAAACTCGGGCGGGCGGGGGCCGTCGTGGTCGATCGAAAGGCGTCGTCGCTGTTGATCGAAGGCGATGTCGAGACCATCCGCAACGTGACAAAAGGTCTGAGCGGCTGGATTACGTTCCCGATGAAGCAATATTCTGTTCCCAGTACACGAAAGAAGGTCGGCTGATCAGTTCAGCCGACTTCGCTTAGGTCCAGCCCCCTTATAGAATGGCCGTGGAGACGAACCCATGGTTCATTTCCGTGTCCTTGTGCGCCCGACGGTCCGAGAAGGGGCGATCATCCGAAACCTCAATTTATAGTTGGAGCAGCTATACTTCTGTCGCAGAAGTATATTATCCTGGTTCGCCTGACGATGGGGGATCTTGATGACTGATCTGGAGATGAGATTGCAACGGCTTCGTTCTCTTAACAGGACGATCATCGCGCAGGATCCTGCGCTCGCCGAGGAAACGGCGGACCTCGCACCCAAGGCGATCGCATCCGCCAAGCTTGCGGTCGAGCGCGATGCAGGTGCCGAAGCGAGACCGAAGAAGGACCGCGGCTTCTTGGCCGAGATCCAGAAGGAAAGCATCATCTTGCGTCGCGAAAGGCCAGTCCTGGCCATACGCGACAACAAGCCCGAACTGGTCTTCAAGGACCTGGCCGACAGTGCAATCTGGAAACAGCGCCTGACCGACGCCGCTGGCGCGCTGGACATCGCCATTCGCGCTGCTGGACGCATCGAGCTTGCCGGAAGCGAGTTTGACTGGATTGGCACGGGCTGGCTAGTGCGCCCCGACGTGGTAGTCACCAACCGGCACGTGGCGCGGGAATTTGCGGAACGAAAAGCAAACGGATTGGTGTTCAAGCAGGGCAGTGGTGGTCCGATCACGGCAAGCGTCGATTTCCTGGAGGAAATCGACAACCCTGACGAACTGGTTTTTCGCCTCGTCAGGCCGCTTTACATTGAGGACGAGCCAGGCCCTGACGTCGCCTTCTTCGAAATCGAACTGGCAAGCGGCGAGGCCAGGCTGGCGCACCCGATCCCGCTGGCAACCAGGCCCTCGACGAGCCAGGCGGTGGCGGTCATCGGCTACCCGGCGTTTGACAGCAGGATCCCGGATATCGACCTGATGGAAGATCTCTATGGCAAGGTCTACAACAAGAAGCGGCTGGCCCCGGGCGCGATTACGGCCATCGATGACGGAAAACTTCTCCACAACTGCACCACGCTTGGCGGTAATTCCGGGTCCTGCGTCCTCGACCTTGCAAGCGGCGAGGCGTTCGGACTTCACTTCAGCGGTCGGTTCATGACGACCAATTACGCTGTCCCGGCCAACACCGTGCGTGCGCTTCTCGACAAGGCGCTGTCGACCGGATCGTCAGCGGCGCCGGCGACACGGCGTGATACCAATATAGCTGTGTCGACTGCGGTACCGGATATTCCACAAGGATCAAGCCGTTCCGCGCCAACGCTCGCGACGACGTCCGTAACGATCCCGCTGACGATCTCGATCAGCATCGGCCAGCCGGTCGAAAACCGGGCGCGCGCCGCAAATGCCGCGCCGGACGCGGCCGCGCCGGCTACAGACCTTGCGGGTGAAGAAGCGGCGATTGAAGACTATCGCGATCGCCAGGGTTATAGCGCCGGTTTTCTGATCCCGCAGGCAGATGACAATAGCGACGGCCAGAGCGCAGAAGCGTTTGTCCCCCTTCCCCACGTTGTCGGCGACCCGGCCCGGGATGTGCTTTCCCACAAGTGGAATGGAAAGGACGAGACCGTGCTTCGCTACCAGCATTTTTCGGTGGTGATGAGCGAGAGCCGGCGGATGTGCTTTTTCAGCGCTGTCAATATCGATGGCGCCCTTGCAAAGAAGACGAAACGGCCGAGCTGGCGATGGGACCCGCGCATCCCCCGAATTCAGCAGATTATGAACGATTGTTATGGAGATCCGCCGAGGTTTAGCCGTGGTCACATGACGAGGCGGGAAGACCCGGCCTGGGGCGACCCGGTGACGGCTGCACGCGGCAATGCCGATTCCATGCATGTCACCAATGCCACGCCGCAGATGCAATCGTTCAATTCCCCTGTCTGGCTTGAACTGGAGGACTACGCTCTCGGTCACGCCCGCCAGGACAGGATGCGGATTTCAGTGTTCACGGGGCCATATTTTACCGACAAGGATCCGACGCTTTATGGCGTGAAGATCCCATTGCGGTTCTGGAAAATCATCGCCTTCATCCACGACGAAACCGGCAGGCTCTGCGCTACGGGTTATGAGATGGGTCAGGAGGCGGCCTTGCGTCCTGAAGAGGAATTTGTCTTCGGCTCATTCAACTCAAGTCACGTCAACGGGGTCGTGCAGACCCGTATCGCGAGCATCGAGGCGAAGAGCCATATCAGCTTCAGCAAGCTTGCCGCGCTGGATCCGCTCGCCGGGGATGACGAGGCGCGTTTGCCTGCCGAAAGGCGCATCAACGATCTGAGCGATATCCGGTTCGCGGGGTGATCGTGGGCCGGCGTGTTGCTCGCCCTCGAGATTCAGCTTCGGCATTTCCTCGAACGCCTTCTTCGACGAGTGGACTTCGTAGTCATAGTTCAAGGTCGTTGCGATCAGGCCTTTGCCGTGAGGCCGGATGAGGACCGTGCGCATGCGCCGGAACAGAACGGTGCGGGAGATGGCGGCGACCTTCGACTTCCGCATCCCGTCCCGTAGGACAACGAAGGCGTCGCCGCCCATCTTGTCGGGCGTCAGGTAGTAGGGCTTGTCGAAGTAGACGTCATCGACATCGGAGCTGGGGATAAAGGCCTCGATCTCCAGAGTTTTGTTCGATTCCGGGATGGTAGCGGCGACCTCGTCCGGATCGATGATGATGTATTGACCATTTTCGATTTCGAAGCCCTTGGTCTGCAGCTTCTTCGGGACCGGCTCTTCGGTCTCACCGTCGATGAAGACGCGGTTGACGCGGTTGCCGGTGGCCTTGTTGATCGTGTTGAATTCGAACCGGTCGGAGGTACTCGCTGCTGTGTAAAGAGCTGCCCCGCAAGAGACTTCCCCGAACTTGATGAAGCCCTTCCACTCGGGCCCTGTGTCTACTCGCCATACCCGTTACTCCTGAATCGCTACTGGCAAATCAAGTTCTGGCAGGTGCCATTCGCGCGATGGAACGGTGACTACAAAGTCTGGGAAATCCCGTTCGCTTCATATGATGATCTTCACCACCGTTGGGAGACGGTCGAGGAAGCTGCGAAACGGTCGGAGCCCGAGGAACGCCGGAAGCGTGCCGAGGCCCGCAGGGGGACAGAGGAGGAAGCCAGAGCCAAACGACGAACGACCGAACGAAGGAAACGCAGACTGCCGGTGTCAAGCGACGACCTCCCGCCACTTGGGAGACCGGTGGCCACAGCAGCGTATGGGATCCTATTCATCACCGATGTGTCGGGCGAGATCGTCGACCCGGAACAGGTCGCGGAACATCATCCGGCCGCGACTGAAGAGCATGTGTGGGCCGGATGGCGCCCCTCTATTCTTGATGAACTCGTCCATACCTGGCCAGCAAGGTCAGAGCCTGGGGAATACGAAAGGCTTCGGGGATGGTGGAACCCGACACTCGACGAGCTCAGAGAAGCAAGAACGTCCGCCAAATCCCGCGAACGACGGAAATCGGAGTACGGGTGGTACTGCGCGCCGCGGCGATCGCCCTTAGCGACTGAAAAAATGAGTCCCGGCAAATAGGGGTCGGAACAAGATCTGTTCCTGGCGACACGCTAAGATCGAACGGACCGTGAACCCTCGTCGCGAATCCGCATAACCGTCTGTCTGCTGAGTTTCAGCTAGATTTGCGCCATTTTTTCTTTTTGCGTTGTACCACCTAGTTGCATTTATGGTGTTGATCGAAAACATCTTCTTGCAGTGTGGGCGGATCCGTCTGAAACGAAAAAGTGGGTCAAATTCGTGCGATAATCGACACCGGTGAAGCCAAAGTGCTTGATCGAAATATTACGGGTTCGGGCTCCCATCAAGACTTGTACTGACCATACCGCTTCGGTGGTTGACGCGGACAAGCATTCCTTTATCGACGCGTATAAGAATAAGAAACGTAAAATTCTTCCTTGCAACCGAGAGTTATTTGATTAACACTTCATTATGGTGCCAGGGGGAAATAAAAATGCGAATACTACTTGTTACGCTGACGTCAATTTGCGCTGGTTGCGCTGTTCTACCAAGCAAAAGCGACCTGGATGGTTTTGCCGCCGCCACATCGAGCAGTGCGAAAACGGTTGCTGCCGCCGTCTCAGCAAGCAATCAGGTGGCCACAGACCAGGACGAGCAACTGCAGGCGATACAATATATTCGCGGCGGCAGATATGCTCTTGTAGAGTTGCCACAGTCAAAGCTGACTAACAGACTGGATGCGGATCAGCTCCAAATACGCCTTGCGGCGATTAGCGATCTGCAAAACTATGCCAACGCGGTCGGCAAAGCCGCCGATCAGGGAACTGTCGATCAACTTGAGGCGTCGGCTGAAAAGCTGACGAATTCGGTGGCGGCTTTGGCCACCGCGATGGGCGGCTCTCCGATGGTCGCGCCAGCGATCAAAGTTGTGGGCCGCGCGGCCGCGTCTGCGGTCTCAGATACTTACGTTAGGCAGGTGCTGGATGTCGTTCGTAAGACGGATCCTGTGGTAAAAAACCTAGTCGATCTTCTCAAAAATGACCTTGGCCCCCTTCAAACGGATCTGTGGGTTCAAGCTACAGCCTATGCCGGGCTTCGCGACCAGCAACTTGCGGTCCTGCGACGGGATCCGCGTGTCAACAGAGCAGCCCTCTACGAAGCCTACATGAATGCACGCTCAGATGTTAAGGCGCGATACGCTTTAGGCGATGCCGCCACTCCGATTTCTGATCTCCTTCAGTCAATCCACGACACGCACCACGCGCTAACGACCGGTTCGGGCGATATCGGACTGACGATAAAGCGCCTCAGCGCATTGGCAAAGGACAGTGCGGCACTTATCGAAGTCACGAAAAAGGATGCTGTAGAATGACGCCCAGTGAAGAGTTTGACGCCGCAGCGCAAGAGGCACAGGAGATGTTCTCGAAGTTTCCGCTCGACGATATTAAACAGCCAAGTGCGATTCAGGAGTGGTTCGATAAACTAAAACCGTCGCTCTGGAAGGCTGATGCCGGCGTCAACGCCGCGAGGCTTGCGATCCTTATTGCCGACTCAATCAAAGTTCTGATTGCGACTAAGTCATTGTCCAATGACAGCGAGAAAGCAGAGTTTGCCAATTCAATCCGCGTCTTGCAGTCTCACTACTTCCTGGCGAGGAAAAAAGCGATGGAGGAGACGGCTTCACGCTACACAATTACCGCACAACTTCGCGCCCAGGCGGGGACGCTGAATAAGGCGTATAAAAAGGTTATCGCAAGTACGGCAATCCTCAATCAGCTCGGCGATGCGATTGATGGCCTCACATCGCTCGTTGGCGCGCTCAGATGACTTGAGGTGTTTGTACGTTTGGACGAGCATCACGCGATCTTAGCTCCTCGACCGAAAACTCTGACAGATGCAGAGATGCATGTTCTCGTGGCGATTGCGTATGCCGACCAAGAGGGGCTTGGTGATAAATTCCTCGATATTGAAGACCCTGCAGAATACATACCTGTTATGTCTGTTGAGGAAATGGATGCCACCACTTCCGATCTAGTGATCAACGGCTTCATAAATGAACGTGATATTATTGGATCAAGAAATATTCGAGCGACGCAGCTTCTCTTTGAGACATTCGATGCTCAGGTGATGGGGTGGAGTACGGATGCAGATGCCGTCAAGCTTGCAAAGCTGATGTTATAAAATCCGGAGCATGATTCACCCAGTTTGGCCGAGAAAACAGAATGGCCGCTTCGACGGATCAATCCCACCATCCGTAATTTGATGAACGCACATCCTGAATGGCTATGGCGCGATGATTTCGGACAGCCCTATCCATCACACGGTCTGGTTATCGGCCGGCGGGAAAAATCCGGTCTCCAGCGTTTTATCGCTGACCATGGAAAAGCAGTCACGGCATAGGATAGTGAACAACCTCGCCATCAAATCCGCTGGACTGCGGATTCCGGCGTGAAACCGGCCCTCAATCCGACCGAAGACCGGCCACCATTCCGATTTGAGGCCGACCAATTTCCGGCACCGATGATACCCCTTGGTCAGCAACTTGGCATCAATTACCTCCGGACGAATGAGGACATTTTGATGCGTGCAATGAGAAGGCTGACCATGAGACAATTAAGACAAATGCTTCGGTTTGCCGGAAACGGGGCGAGCACCCGCGAGATCGCCGTCGTACTGGGAATAGCCTGCAGTATGGTGCAGAATATAGCCGCGTATACTGCAAATGTAACGTAAAAATCTTGGTCGCAATCAAAGGTTCTCATTGCGGCCGTATCTTTCGCCGATCGACTTTTAACGAGGAAGAAATCATGTTTCCGGATCTTGACTGCCGACTAGGCGTAGAACTGGGGCTTCCAAAACACTACCGGGATAAGCCAGCGTTTGAGATCATAAACGACGCTCATGATCTCGTGGGGGCACTCACTTCACGGCTGATCACCTTCAGATATAGCGGCTATGAGCATTTTGAGGAGCTCGGGGCACAATACACCTTAGCGGATACTAAACGCATCGAATTTTCACAGCGATTGGAACGACTTGATGGTAACGCAATAAAGGCAGTGAACCTGATCGATGAGCTAAATCACTTCGTAAGAATGTTCGTTGATCCGTGGCTCGTCAAATTTGAGGATTTACGCGTCAATGAGAGATGATCCAGGAGTTGCTCGAGCGCTTTCCCTCTCGTTACAAGATAAGCACGACATTTTCGAGACCCAGATCATTCCGGCAATCGGTGCGCGGGGGCCGTCTGTTGCAAAGCCAACTTTCACCGTTGTATGCGGCCAGCAGGGTGCCGGAAAGAGCACCTTAGTTCGCCAAATCAAGAGTAGAACGGGCGGTGAAAGCACCCAGCGAATAATAGCTGATGATCTTAATGCATACATTCCTGGTAACAATGCAGCCCTTCTGCAGGGCTCGCATGCGTTAGAGCGAGCGAATTCGACGGCAGTGACAGAATGGTATCATCAATTATTTGATCGCAGTATCACTAACAGATATAATATTATACTGGAGTCTTGCTATCCGCCAAATCATTACGCGTCGCTCTTAGATAAGGCGCGCTCCAATGGATACAAAACAGAACTAAATATTATCGCGACGGACAGGATAACGAGCTTTACAGCTATTCACGATCGCTTTGAAAGGGCACTGGCGAACTCGTTTATTGCCTCAACCGTATTGCCAGATGTCGAAACTCACGATCATTATTATTCAATTTGGCCACGTGTAGCGCTCGAGGTCGAAAATTACAAAACATTTGATAGAATTGCAATTGTACGCAGGGACGGTGAAACGTGTTACGACAATGAACAAGCTCTAGCAAATAACGGAGAATCGATTTGGGGCCGGGAGCCAGGCGCGTTAAGGGCATTGATGGATCATCGAAATCGCCCGCTGGACGAGAGACAGCAGCACTGGGTTAACAGCGTTTGGGAGAGGCTCTGTCGAAGCGTCGCATTCGCCCAACATCCAGATTCCGCCCGCCTGCCAATCGCTTCATATCAAAGTGACATCGCAACAAGGCTGAGAGAGCACAGTGATCTCAGTTCGTTCGAAACACGTCCCGAATATATGCGAGAGTTTTCGAACAAGTTTTCATGGAATTTAAAGCGCGACATTTCTTTTGTGGTTAATCGCAAGAGTAAGAACGGTGAATTCCGAGAAGATGCGTTTGAAGAGCTGTTTTGCGAAAGGATAACGTCTGTCCATCATTCTCTTCAGGAGGCGATCACGGCACGGTTTGAATCCGCCGTCGGAAAATCGAATGACGAAGGCGATCTACGTTCTCGCGATGTTTCGACATTTTACGCTCGCACTGCTGGGGAGAGTTCTACAACCAAGCGATTGAACATCAGCACAAACCCACGAGGCGTGGTGCCGAGTGCTGACGTCGTCAATATCTCTGAACAGCAGGCACAGTCTGTCAAGTATCGGCGTCCTAAGTTTCTCGTTGAGGTCTCAAAGCACGTCTATAGACCAATCGAACAGTATAATCGGATGGTCTTCGATCGAGTCAGATTTCCAAACATCACTCGTGACCGGCGTAAGTTGAATGTATTGATCCGCACGGAAGACGGCACTGGCTACGAAACACCTAGCTCGTTAAAAACGCGCCTGGGATCGGAGCAGCATAATCTCTTCACCAAGACAATGAACGAGGGTCAGCTACCCCATAGTCTCGCGTCCACGAAGACTGGTAAACTGCCTATAGTTTTGGTTGACGCGGGAAATGGTGCAACGTTTATCGCCGGCGAGAAATTCCCTTTGTTGGACAACGGACGCCGGATACCAACGACTATTTCTGCCGATAGAATTTTAGTCAGAAATGAAAATGGGACTTTCAGCGAGCTTTGTCAGCGTTTGGCTGGAAACACCGAACTATTGCTTCCACCAGAAGCGATAGTTCAACTGGGACTGCAGCGTCAACAAGCTGTCAATCGAGCTCGTGCCAGAGAAGCATCGGAGTTGGAGCAACGAACTCGCGAACATTCCTCTGGAAGAGTTTGATCAAAAGTGCACCGGCCGGTTTTGTCGGATGAAACTCCGGATTCGGGACGCCGATCATGAAAGCTATCAGTGTTCAGTGCGATACGTCCGACAAGTCGACATCGTGCTTCCGCCGATCTATGCCCGTCGCAGAAAATTTTTGATCGCCATAGTAAATACCGCCAATGAGGTGCGCGATGGTGACGCGTCACCGATAGCTCGGCAATGACGATTTGATTCGTTCGTTACAGATGAAACCCGATTCTAATGTGTAAGACTATTTTTTGTTGCTACCATGGGGCGAGAGCAGTCGCATAGGCTAAGCCTTTAAGTCTTATTGCCATTTACGTCGTCTCTCGCGTCGTCTTTGGTGAAGGTATATTGCAATGATTGCGAACAGCTCTTCCGATGTCTCTATGGCCGACCAGAAGTTTCTAAATGTCGCGAAGTCAAATGAAATCGATCCCGACGCCGTTCCTATAAGCAGACTTGATTCTGAAGGTCACAGTATTTTTGCAGAATGGCGACCGAAGCGCCCGTTTCTTCGGAGAGAAGATGGCGTCTTTCTCGTTCTCCGCGCAGACCATATCTTTCTGCTGGGCACCGATCCACGCACCCGGCAAATAGAAACTGAGCTCATGCTGAATCGAGGCGTCAAAGCTGGTGCCGTTTTTGACTTTATAGGTCACAGCATGTTGTTTTCGAACGGTGAAACGCATGGGAAGCGGCGCTCAGGCCTTTCAAAGGCGTTCTCATTCCGCATGGTTGAAGCGTTACGCCCGGAGATTGCGAAGATAACGGAGCGTTTGTGGGACGAACTACAAAAAGTTGACGATTTCAATTTTACTGAAATGTACGCGTCGCAATTGCCTGCGCTGACGATCGCAAGTGTCCTTGGCTTGCCGTCTGAGGACACGCCGTTTTTCACACGACTTGTTTATAAGGTTTCCCGCTGCTTGAGCCCGTCGTGGCGAGATGAGGAATTCGAGGAGATTGAAGCTTCCGCTATCGAGCTTCAGGATTACGTTCGGGGCGTGATCGCGGATAGTGGCCGTCGGATGAGGGATGATTTTCTCTCGCGCTACTTGAGGGCGGTACGGGAAGCCGGAACGCTTTCGCCCATTGAGGAGATCATGCAACTCATGCTTATCATACTCGCTGGGAGCGATACAACGCGCACTGCAATGGTTATGGTGACGGCTCTTGTGCTCCAAAATCCCGCGCTCTGGTCTTCTTTAACTGGCAATCAATCCTATGTCGCAGCCGCCGTGGAGGAAGGGCTCCGATTCGAGCCGCCAGTTGGCTCTTTTCCGCGGTTGGCCCTCGAGGATATCGATCTGGATGGATACGTGTTGCCAAAGGGAAGCCTCCTCGCTCTCAGTGTCATGTCTGGCCTGCGAGACGAGAAACACTACGAGCATCCTCAGCTTTTTGATGTTGGGCGTCAACAAATGCGTTGGCACCTCGGGTTTGGCGCGGGTGTTCATCGATGCCTCGGCGAGACGTTGGCGCGGATTGAATTGCAAGAAGGACTTGGAACACTTTTGCGCCGCGCGCCGAATCTTGCAGTGGTGGGTGACTGGCCACGGATGATGGGTCACGGAGGCATCCGGCGCGTCACCGACATGACGGTCAAATTGAGCGTCGACCGGTGAAGTCAATCCGCGCCGCTCGGGTGGAAGAGAGGCGCGTATCAATATCAAGCATCACTTGGAGATTTCCAATGCTACGTGCGCCAGTGGACGACGTGACGACCATCGATGACCTAACACTCGATCCCTATCCGATTTATCGCAGAATGCGCGTGCAAAGCCCGGTGGTACACGTCGCCTCGGTCAGACGGACGTTTCTAACGAAGGCCTGCGATACTAAGATGGTGAAGGATGATCCTTCACGCTTTAGTTCTGATGATCCCAACACGCCGATGAAGCCGGCGCTTCAGGCTCATACTTTGATGCGTAAGGATGGAGCTGAACACGCTCGGGAACGAATGGCCATGACCAGAGCATTCGCACCCAAAGCGATCGCGGAGCATTGGGTGCCGATCTATCGTGACATCGTGAACGAGTATCTAGATCGCCTTCCGCGCGGAGACACCGTGGATCTTTTTGCAGAGATCTGTGGTCCGGTTGCTGCTCGCATACTGGCACATATTCTAGGAATTTGTGAGGCATCAGATGTCGAGATGATCCGCTGGTCGCAACGGCTTATTGACGGAGCCGGCAACTTCGGATGGCGACCCGAGCTCTTTGAGCGATCGGACGAGGCCAATACGGAGATGAACTGCCTCTTCAACGACTTGGTCGAAAAACACCGATCCGCGCCGAACCCCTCGGCTTTTGCGACCATGTTGAATGCACCTGATCCTATACCCTTGAGCCAGATCTATGCCAACATCAAGATCGCCATCGGCGGAGGGGTCAACGAGCCTCGTGACGCTCTCGGCACGATCCTCTATGGATTGCTGACCAATCCGGAGCAACTCGAGGAGGTCAAGAGACAGCAATGCTGGGGGCAGGCCTTCGAGGAAGGGCTGCGCTGGGTTGCTCCGATTCAAGCGAGTTCGCGTCTCGTGCGGGAGGACACCGAAATTCGGGGCTTTATCGTTCCGAAGGGCGACATTGTGATGACTATTCAGGCCTCCGCCAATCGTGATGAAGATGTCTTTGAGGATGGAGAAAGCTTCAATGTCTTTCGCCCGAAGAATGCGCATCAGTCCTTTGGCTCCGGCCCGCATCACTGCCCAGGCGCGCAAATCTCGCGGCAAACCGTCGGCGCGATCATGCTGCCCATACTGTTCGATCGATTTCCGGATATGATATTGCCCCACCCTGAATTAGTGCAGTGGCGCGGCTTCGGCTTCCGCGGGCCCATTAATCTACCTGTGACACTAAGATGATCGAAGCCACTTTCGCTTAGGTGTCCGCATGCCAGTGCTTCGATTCGCTTGGGAGTTATCACGTTAAGGCGCAACTCATAAAAATGCGTCACCAATTACTTGATGCGCACTCTTCCTATATCTCAAATCAATTGTCGAACCTCGGTTGAAGCCCATTGTCTACGTCGCGCGTATATCTCCCGTATTTTGCTTTTGCTGCCGACCGATACCGCTGCGGTTCAATAGTTGCGGAATGTGGTGCTTTCGGATTCACTCAAAAAAGGAGTCGCTTATGAAACGTATCAGTACAATCCTTGTCGGCGTATTTTTGGCTGCGCCGGTTCATGCAGCCGACAATATTCATACATTGGGGACGTTGTCTGAAATTGAACTAGCGCTCACTGCCGGAAAGCCGGTGAACGTCACGGTTGATTTAAGTTTGTGTGCTCCCGGGGTGGCCGATACTCCGGCGACGAAAACGCAAGGAGGCATGCGCATAGATGCGTATCGAATAACAACCGACGGCACCCTTGCGTTTGCAGATCAGCACTTCACCATTGACCGTGATGGTAAACCCATAACTCAATTTATTCGTTATCAGATTCGGTCGAACGGTGACGCCGATTTCACGATGGTTACATTCAACATGCCAACGTATGAGCGAAAAGGTACCAGCTTGGCCTACAAGTGCGCGATCGACCACGGGTTGAGTTTTCGTACTCCACAGTGATTTTTGCGTCCAATCTGATCCGATGTAAGCCCAAGGTGACGCTTGCAATTACCCACATTTGAGCGTCGCTGCCATTTCGGTTCTGAGGCGAATATCTGTCAGCCGGCTGAGTCCACGCCAGACGACCGTATGTCCCGGAGGAGGATCTGAAGTTCTAGCAAGGTCGCCACCCAAACGAGCGAGTTTGGTGAGATAGAAGTTTAGCGATTCGCAACGAAGCACGACCGCAGAACCACTTACTTCGAAGGCTTCGTATATCTCGTTCCTGCAGTGATCTGGCTGCGATGAATGTCGATTCGTCCTGGTGGTAGCATCAGGGATAGTCCTACGACGAAGCATAGGATTTAAGTCATCACGTCTGTTAAATGCCGCCGGCGCTGGCCACGCGAAGACAAAGAGCGCCTCGTCGCTGCCTGCTTTGAGCCGGGCGCGGTTATCTCTGAGATTGCCTGCGCGGACGGTATCAATGTCAGTCAGTCGGAAGCACAGCGATGTAATAATCAAGCTGGGTCGGGACCGACGTGTCCGCGTGGATAGCAACATCGACACGGAAGCACTTGGCCGTATTCTCGATTGCGTGCTGGGGCTGCGATGATCATGGTCCCTGCTGGTGTGAAGGTCTGGCAGGCAACGGGCTACACCGACATGCGCAAAGGCTTCCCCGGTCTGTCGTTGATCTTGCAGAAAGCACTGAAGCTGACCCGATGTGTGAGCACTGTTCGTATTATACGGTCGTGGCGGCCAACGACCGACATACTGCATACAAATATCGTTTCGCGACGATCTCCTACAGCCGTCAAAGCTTTCGAGCGCAAGCGCCCATCACGCAAACTCTTCCCGGTACATCTGCCGCGTGAGCGTGTCGTTATCGCCACCCCTACGAACTGTGCCTGCTGCGAATCCGCCAAACTGTCATAGCTTGGCGAGGATGTTTCCGAGACCCTGGAAGTCATCCGACGATTTGGCGGCGGCAACCTCTGCAAAATGCGTTATGAGCCCGGTTTTTCAGCCACAGACAAGTATCGCGTTCGTGAAAAAGCGCACGCGCGATAGTTCTTTAGCCGCACCTCTGAGCGCCCCATTTACGGCCGGATCTTTGCCTGACCTGGCAAAGTCGACTCCATCGCCTTACGGCACAGATAACAACGTCGCGTTTCATCGACGTCCCATCAGCCGCTTGTGTGTTCAATTCTTCTCTGTTTCACTTGAAACAAACTGAATAGATATTCCCGCTTTCAAAGCCATTTACAAATCCTCTCGTGCAGCCTAACGCCATTGGCGTGGAACAAGCGTTGGCACGAGGAAGCAAGTGCGATGAACGGAAGGTATTCACCGACGCGGCAGGATTTTAAGACAGGCGCGAAGCCTTGGTCTATATTAGCCCTTATCGTTGCTGCAATGATTTTCGCGTTCATGGCGGTTGCGTCCTGGCAGGACAATGGGACTACCCAGGCAATCCTTAGCCAAATACGATCGATTAACGCTGACAGCGCCTCACTGCAGCGCGATGTACTCCGCGCTCACACGGGCACCGTGGCGAACTACCGCCCCATTATCTCCAGGCTGGGAGCTCTGCGGAAGAATCTGGAAGATTTGAAGCAATTATTTAGACAATCTCATATTGTAAGTGAGAGCAATGCTACTCAACTGCTGCGCCGGCTAGAAGTGTCTCTAAATTCGGCTGACGCGGCGGTCGCCGCCTTTGGTGCGCAAAATGTCCGCCTGCAAGATTCGCTGGCCAGTTTCACTCGTGCTTTAAGCAATCTTCCAGGAAAGGCCTCAAGCGATCAGACTTTAGAAAAACCAACAGAATTGGCTAGCATGATGCTCCAATTTCTTCGGCAACCAAGCCCGGCTATTTCATTCGAGATCAGCCTTGAACTAGAGAGGCTCCAAAAACAACGCGGTCTTGATGAAGCTCCCGTGCGCATACTTTCGCGTGAAGGTCCCGTTATCTTATCGCTTTTGCCACAGGTGAACGATCTGGTGAACATGATTCAGACGTCTGACACCGCAGAAATTGCGGAAATGTTGCAGCGTGAGTGTTTGGAGGTCTATAGCTTGAAAAATGTGGAGGAGCGGAGCGCACGTATCTTTCTTGGGTCCGCTTCAGTGGGTCTTTGCCTGTACATCATCACCTTAGTCTATAGGCTACGCAAAAAAACCGATTGGTTAGCGCGGCGTTTAGATTACGAAGAGCTAATCAAAGAGATCGGAGTATGTTTTGAAGGTGAGGCGGCCACCACGTCGTCCGCGCAAGCTGCACTTGGTATTATTCAGCGCTTCTTTGATGCCGATACGTGCGCGTTAGCTCTAGTGGACCATGACCGTAGGTGGGCTGTCGAAACATTCGGTGCGAAGCACCCAAAACCCGTGTGGGACGACAGGGTGCTACGCGAAATAGTCTCTCGTACCAAAGCGAACGAACGGGCGACGGTATTCCGCATCGTATCGACGCAAAAAATCGTACATTTGCCTCCCGAAATTCCAGGTCTTTCGATACTACTGGCTCACAAATCCACAGATAAACTAATTGCGGTTTGTTCACTGGGTTACCAAAGCTATCGCCCTCGACCTTGCCAAGGCGAAATTCAGCTTCTTGAACTCGCCACCGCCTGCCTCTGTCACTATATCGATGTTCGGCGTAAGCAGACCGAATGCGACGTTTTGGCCAGACGATTGGAGCATGCGCAACGCCTTGAGGCAGTTGGTACACTTGCCGGCGGCATAGCACATGAATTTAATAACATTTTGGGGTCAATCCTCGGGCACGCAGAATTGGCGCAAAACT
The DNA here is from genome assembly GCF_005221325.1 of Agrobacterium tumefaciens. Taxonomy (NCBI): domain Bacteria; kingdom Pseudomonadati; phylum Pseudomonadota; class Alphaproteobacteria; order Hyphomicrobiales; family Rhizobiaceae; genus Agrobacterium; species Agrobacterium tumefaciens. The sequence continues at coordinate 50,612 of NZ_CP039893.1, forward strand.
CGGTGTCTCGAACATCTGTCACCCGAAGATACATTGACTATATCATTTCGTCAGGCGACAGAGCCATGCTCATTATCGATCAGATCTTGACGCTGAGCCGAAAACAAGAGCGCGTGATCAAGCCATTTAGTGTCTCAGAGCTTGTGACCGAAATCGCTCCCTTGCTACGTATGGCTCTTCCCCCAACCATCGAGCTTAGTTTCAGATTTGATCAAATGCAGAGCGTGATCGAAGGAAGCCCGCTTGAACTTCAACAGGTACTAATTAACCTCTGCAAGAATGCTTCCCAAGCCATGACTGCAAATGGTCAAATCGACATCTTCGTCGGCCAAGCTTATTTACCAGCTAAGAAAATTCTGGCGCATGGTGTTATGCCACCTGGCGACTATGTTCTACTATCTGTCAGCGACAATGGTGGAGGCATTTCAGAGGCTGTGCTACCCCACATTTTTGAACCCTTCTTTACGACACGTGCTCGCAACGGTGGAACGGGTCTCGGCCTTGCTTCTGTGCATGGTCATATCAGCGCGTTTGCAGGTTACATCGACGTTAGTTCAACTGTTGGGCATGGGACGCGCTTTGACATTTATCTCCCTCCGTCTTCTAAGGAGCCCGTCAATCCCGACAGCTTTTTCGGCCGCAATAAGGCACCGCGTGGAAACGGGGAGATTGTGGCACTTGTTGAGCCCGATGACCTCCTGCGGGAGGCGTATGAAGACAAGATCGCCGCTCTGGGATATGAGCCGGTCGGTTTTCGTACCTTTAATGAAGTTCGCGATTGGATTTCAAAAGGCAATGAAGCCGATCTGGTCATGGTCGACCAAGCGTCTCTTCCTGAAGATCAAAGTCCTAATTCCGTGGATTTAGTGCTCAAGACCGCCTCCATCATCATTGGCGGGAATGATCTCAAAATGCCCCTTTCAAGGGAGAATGCGACCAGGGACCTTTATCTGCCGAAGCCGATATCGTCCAGAACTATGGCGCATGCAATCCTAACCAAAATCAAGACGTAGAGTTGCGACGTATCAGGACTGGGCAATCAGATTTCGGTTCGGTGGAGCGCGACGGGGGAACTACATGAAAGATCGAACGGCATAGGTTCAATGGATCAAGCCGGGCGAGGCGGCTTGATTTGTCCGATCAGGTCCGGTCGTTTAGTTGAAAGGATTTGCGCACCAACTATGACACCACCATCATTGGTGCCAGCAGATTGAAGTAGGCCTGAACAGGTGCGGTCAAAAATCGGTGTGGACGTCGGCTATTGTACAGGTCAGATTGCTGCCAAATGCCGACGCGGGAATTGGGCACGGTGTCGTAAGCGTGGACAGAGATTTCCTCGTCTTCTTCAGCACGAGCATGAAGTCCCAAGAAGTAAACTTCGAGCGTTGGTCAGCCTATAAGATGAGTTCGCCAGAAAGGGCAGGCGTTCGCGCCTCCCTCAATGCAGAAGGCTACTTCCATTGTGGTCGGCAACTGCCAGGATGGGAACTCTCCTGATAATCCAACCAACGACAGCGCAGTGGTAAACAGAGCCACGCCATCAGGAATATTGCCCATTCCGTCATCAGTGTGGTGACGTGCATTAGGCGCGCTTGTTGCAGAACTTTAAGTGCTTCTTTCGATTCCAGATCTCAGCAAAAGTTCTCCGCAAACCTTCACCGCGGGCTTACGTGTCTTTTGTAACAAATTGCGACGCAGTTGATATCCACTTGAAACATAAGTCCGAAATTATCGAGATCTCCGCTGATAAGGTATCGAAATGGCGATAAAATTGGTATTGATACTCGTATTCACACTCTTTCCCGCGGCAGACGCTGCATATGCGAATGACCGCGCCAACGGTTTCATGTGGTCAAACGGGGGCGAAACTGGAGTGAGGCTTCCTCTTCGGGTGTTCAATGCCAAGCCAGCCAAGAACACGGTGGCGGTCATTTATTCCGGAGACGCTGGATGGCAAAATATCGATGAGGCGATTGGTACCTATCTGCAGAAGGAAGGGATTCCTGTCATTGGCGTCAGTTCACTTCGGTACTTCTGGTCGGAGCGGTCTCCAAGCGAAACTGCTAAGGATCTTGGTCACATAATCGATGTCTACACCAAGCATTTCGGTGTGCAGAATGTTCTACTTGTAGGATATTCTTTCGGCGCGGACGTCATGCCGGCAAGCTTCAATAGGCTTACGCTTGAGCAAAAAAATCGGGTTAAGCAAATCTCTCTCTTGGCATTGTCACATCAAGTCGACTATGTCGTCTCATTTAGGGGCTGGCTCCAACTCGAAACCGAAGGTAAGGGCGGCAATCCTCTGGATGATCTTAGATCCATTGACCCTGCAATCGTCCAATGCATGTACGGGCGCGAAGACCGTAATAATGCTTGCCCATCTCTCCGACAGACCGGCGCAGAGGTAATAGGCTTCAGCGGAGGCCATCACTTTGATAATGATTTCAAAAAACTGTCTACGCGCGTCGTCTCAGGCCTCGTGGCACGCCTAAGTCATCAGTAATCTTTAGTTCCTGCACCGCTTTAATATTGACTGGGATAGCGACGCCTGTGATGCAGACATCGGAAATTGTGTCGTTAAGTAAAAGGCCTTCGTCTGATCGCGAGATTCGCTAGTGGTTTTCAGGTGAGTGAGATGTTTTGCCGCAAGTTGCGCTGAGATCGCATCTGCCTGCGGCTGCCGCACATCCAGATTGTTAGCAACAAGATCATCCTTCAAGGGAATATGCCTATAACGCATGTGTTGACGACTTTCGCCTCGTGAATGATCCGGTCTGTTCCCGACGGTGGGATGCCGTCGCGATAGAGCAGGCTCTCGCGCCAGGCGGAATTTCTCCGATATGACTTCTCTCCTTCTACGTGCCCAAAGCAGCAACGAAATCATCTATCGCGGCCAAGAGAGCGGTCATGTGAAAGCACCCTTGCCAGTCAATTCCCCGGCCAAGGTCAGCACGGCGATACTGCGAGGTGTTGCTACACCACGGAGGCGATCTAGAAGGACGATTTCATCATTTAGGCCGCACACTCATAAATCAGGTTTGCAAATCGGTCTGATTTTGATTCATTGAGGCTTGACTTGGAGGCCACTGATAACCCGTCTCCGCTTTGATGTCACCGACTTCGAATGGACTGTTGTTCATCCTTTGTTCCCAAATAAGCCGCGTGGCGTGCCGCGCGTTGACGCGGGTGGTCAATGTCATCTTGTGGCGCTTCCGGACGGGCCCGCCCTGGGCAGACGTTCCTGATCGATATGGTTCCTGTACAACCTGCTTCAATCGCTTTGTACGATGGCGTGAGGCAGACGTCTGGGATCATATTCTGAGTGTGATTTCCAAGGCTTTCGATAGAATGTCGTCATGATTGACAGTTCCTGTGTCCGCGTCCACCAACATGCGGCGACGGGAAACAGCGGGATCAAGACGATGGCTGTATGGGACGTTCCCGTGGCGGTTTGACCACCAAGATTCACGCTGTTGTCGATGCCGACGGTTGACCGATCCGTCTTGCGCTGACAGCGGGTCAAGCCCATGACCGCCGCATGACCGAAACATTTTTACAAATAATCGCTAAGAGTGCGTTTCTGCTGGCGGACAAGGCATATGATACCAACGCGATAAGAGCATTTGCAAAGCGCAAGCAGGCATGAGCCAATATTCCTGCCAAGAGCAATCAGAAGGAAGCTTCCCGTTCATCGAATGGGTTTACAGACAGCGTAACCTCGCCGAGCATTTTCGTTCTGAGCCTGACCAGACCAACTGCGGCCTGAATAGGTCGATCCGGTTGCTTAGTCATGGATGCGCGGTTCTCGGTCCATGTTGCGTTCCAAGACGCCGGGCGAGGTTTCTTGCTTCAATTGAAATCATAAAGAAGCAATTGAAAATTTTCGAGTAACAGACCCTCCCGATAATCTTCAACATAAAACAACGCACTTCTTCCAACGGGAGAGCCGGTGTTAGTTGCGAGCTAAGGAGATAAGGTATGCTTAAGAGATCGGGGTCGCTTTCTCTTGCCTTGATGGTCTCCTTCTGTTCGTCGAGCCTTGCCACGCCACTCTCATCTGCTGAGTTTGACCATGTTGCTCGCAAGTGTGCCCCATCAGTTGCGACATCTACGCTTGCGGCGATAGCTAAGGTGGAGAGTCGCTTTGATCCTTTAGCGATTCATGACAACACGACCGGCGAAACGCTTCACTGGCAAGATCACAGCCAAGCAACCCAAGTCGTCAGGCACCGTCTCGATGCACGGCATTCGCTGGATGTTGGCCTCATGCAAATAAACTCTCGAAATTTTTCTATGCTCGGTCTGACACCTGACGGTGCGCTCCAGGCGTGCACATCATTATCTGCCGCTGCAAACATGCTGAAAAGTCGTTATGCAGGCGGCGAAACGATTGACGAGAAGCAATTTGCGCTTCGTCGGGCGATCTCCGCTTACAACACCGGTAATTTCATCGGCGGTTTTGCAAACGGCTACGTGCGAAAAGTTGAAACAGCTGCTCAATCGCTGGTGCCCGCGTTAATCGAGCCTCCAAAAGACGATCACGAGGCGCTAAAATCCGAAGAGACGTGGGATGTTTGGGGGTCATATCAGCGCCGCTCACAGGAGGATGGCGCTGGCGGTTTAATCGCTCCGCCACCGCCACACCAGGACAACGGCAAATCCGCAGACGACAATCAAGTCTTATTCGACTTATACTAAGGAGGTGCGCATTGATGCGATGCTTTGAGAGATACCGTTTACATCTAAATCGCCTCTCGCTCTCGAATGCGATGATGCGCGTGATATCGAGCTGCGCCCCAAGCTTGTGCGGTGCAATTGCATGGAGCATTTCCTCATCCGGACCCGCCGCAGCGCAATCTGCGGGTGGCGGCACTGACCCCGCCACAATGGTTAACAATATATGCACGTTTATCCTTGGTCCGTTCGGCCAGTCACTCGCTGTTCTCGGCATTGTCGCTATCGGGATCTCCTGGATGTTCGGGCGGGCTTCGCTTGGGCTGGTTGCCGGCGTCGTTGGCGGCATTGTTATCATGTTTGGGGCGAGCTTCCTCGGCCAAACGCTCACTGGCGGTAGTTGATGGCTGATCGTTTGGAAGAAGCGACCCTTTACCTCGCAGCCACACGGCCCGCATTGTTTCTTGGGGTGCCACTGACATTGGCAGGGTTATTCATGATGTTCGCCGGCTTTGTCATCGTTATCGTTCAGAACCCGCTCTACGAAGTCGTTCTCGTGCCGTTATGGTTTGCAGCCCGGCTCATCGTGGAGCGAGACTACAATGCGGCGAGCGTCGTCCTGCTATTTTTGCGGACCGCGGGAAGAAGCATTGATAGTGCAGTTTGGGGGGGCGCTACTGTTAGCCCAAATCCAATCAGGGTTCCCCCACGAGGGAGAGGAATGGTGTGATGCTCGGCGCGAGTGGAACGACCGAAAGATCCGGTGAGATCTATCTCCCTTATATTGGCCACCTCAGCGACCATATCGTCCTTCTTGAAGACGGATCGATCATGACCATTGCGAGAATTGATGGCGTTGCATTCGAGCTTGAGGAAACTGAAATGCGCAATGCGCGTTGTCGTGCGTTCAACACGCTGTTGCGCAATATCGCTGATGATCATGTGTCAATATATGCTCACCTCGTACGTCATGCCGACGTGCCATCATCGGCGCCGCGACACTTCCGTAGTGTTTTCGCCGCTAGCCTGAACGAAGCTTTTGAACAGCGCGTGCTCTCCGGCCAACTCCTCCGCAATGAACACTTCCTTACGTTGATTGTCTACCCACAGGCGGCTTTAGGGAAGGTAAAGAGGAGGTTCACCAAGCTAAGCGGAAAAAGGGAAAACGATCTCACGGGCCAGATCAGGAACATGGAAGATCTTTGGCATGTTGTCGCTGGCTCTCTTAAAGCGTATGGCCTGCATCGTCTTGGCATCCGCGAGAAGCAGGGTGTGCTCTTCACCGAAATTGGCGAAGCGCTACGGTTGATCATGACTGGTCGGTTCACACCGGTTCCGGTCGTCAGCGGCTCACTCGGCGCTTCGATTTATACCGACAGAGTCATTTGCGGCAAGCGAGGACTCGAGATCAGAACGCCAAAAGACAGTTACGTTGGATCCATCTATTCGTTTCGCGAATACCCTGCAAAAACACGGCCGGGCATGCTCAACGCGCTGCTATCCCTCGATTTTCCACTTGTTCTCACGCAGAGTTTTTCGTTCCTGACTCGCCCGCAAGCGCACGCGAAACTTAGCCTCAAATCGAGCCAGATGCTGAGTTCCGGCGATAAAGCCGTGACTCAAATCGGCAAATTATCCGAGGCTGAGGACGCACTTGCGAGCAACGAATTCGTTATGGGCTCACATCATTTGAGCCTTTGCGTCTATGCAGACGATCTCAATAGTCTTGGGGACAGGGGCGCGCGGGCTCGGACACGAATGGCGGATGCAGGTGCCGTGGTTGTCCAAGAAGGTATTGGTATGGAAGCGGCCTATTGGTCCCAATTGCCGGGGAATTTTAAGTGGCGCACACGCCCTGGCGCAATCACTTCACGCAATTTCGCAGGGTTTGTCTCTTTCGAAAACTTTCCAGAGGGCGCCAGCTCAGGCCACTGGGGCAACGCGATTGCCCGATTTCGTACCAATGGCGGAACGCCTTTCGACTATATCCCGCATGAGCACGATGTTGGCATGACGGCAATATTCGGGCCTATCGGGAGGGGTAAGACGACGCTCATGATGTTTGTTCTAGCCATGCTCGAACAGAGCATGGTCGACCGTGCAGGTACGGTCGTGTTCTTTGACAAGGACCGGGGTGGCGAATTGCTGGTTCGCGCCACAGGAGGAACATATTTGGCACTTCGCAGAGGCACACCCAGCGGGTTGGCGCCGTTGCGTGGCCTAGAAAACACAGCAGCCTCACACGATTTTCTGCGCGAATGGATCGTGGCTCTCATCGAGAGTGATGGTCGGGGTGGGATTTCTCCGGAAGAGAACCGCCGTCTGGTCCGTGGTATCCATCGTCAGCTCTCGTTTGATCCACAAATGCGTTCAATCGCGGGGTTACGTGAATTTTTGTTGCATGGGCCCGCCGAAGGCGCAGGAGCGCGGCTCCAACGCTGGTGCCGGGGCCATGCGCTTGGCTGGGCATTTGACGGCGAAGTTGACGAAGTAAAGCTAGATCCGTCGATTACCGGCTTCGACATGACGCATCTTCTCGAATACGAGGAAGTATGCGCTCCCGCTGCAGCATATCTCCTGCATCGGATTGGAGCCATGATCGACGGCCGCCGTTTTGTGATGAGCTGCGATGAGTTTCGCGCCTATTTGTTAAACCCTAAATTTTCGACTGTCGTCGACAAATTCCTCCTGACCGTTCGAAAAAACAACGGGATGCTAATACTGGCAACGCAGCAACCAGAGCATGTTCTGGAATCGCCGCTAGGAGCCAGCTTGGTTGCGCAATGTATGACGAAGATTTTCTATCCATCACCAACCGCAGATCGATCGGCTTATGTCGATGGACTGAAATGTACCGAAAAGGAATTTCAGGCGATCCGTGAAGACATGACGGTCGGCAGCCGTAAGTTTCTTCTTAAACGAGAAAGTGGAAGCGTCATCTGCGAATTTGATCTGCGGGATATGCGTGAATATGTCGCCGTGCTTTCGGGGCGTGCCAACACGGTGCGCTTTGCAACTCGACTACGCGAGGCACAAGAAGGCAACTCATCTGGCTGGCTCAGCGAATTCATGGCCCGTCACCACGAGGCAGAAGATTGATAAGGTAGGAAACGATGAAGACGACGCAACTTATTGCAACAGTTTTGACCTGCAGCTTTCTATATATTCAGCCCGCGCGGGCGCAGTTTGTTGTTAGCGACCCGGCAACGGAGGCTGAGACGCTCGCGACTGCGCTCGCGACTGCGGAGAATCTCACTCAGACTATAGCGATGGTTACGATGTTGACGTCGGCCTACGGCGTTACTGGACTACTGACTTCGCTCAACCAGAAAAATCAGTATCCTTCGACGAAGGACCTAGACAATGAAATGTTTTCGCCGCGAATGCCAATGTCGACCACGGCACGTGCGATCACCAGCGATACAGACCGTGCAGTCGTGGGTAGTGATGCTGAAGCGGATCTGTTGCGATCGCAGATCACCGGTTCCGCAAACAGCGCTGGCATTGCGGCTGACAATCTGGAAACGATGGACAAACGCTTGACGGCGAATGCTGATACGTCTGCTCAGCTTTCCCGATCTCGCAATATCATGCAGGCAACCGTGACCAATGGTTTGCTTCTCAAGCAGATCCATGACGCAATGATTCAAAATGTACAGGCGACAAGCCTATTAACGATGACTACCGCGCAGGCCGGCCTTCACGAGGCGGAAGAGGCGGCCGCTCAACGCAAGGAGCATCAAAAGACCGCTGTCATCTTTGGTGCCCTCCCCTAAGGCTGGGCGATTTGTTCATCCGCCCGCATCCTCGCCGAATGCGAGCTCATCTTATCCAACATTATGCGACAAACCAGTCAAGTTCAGGTCCAATCGATGAATTTCACGATTCCGGCGCCGTTTACGGCCATTCATACGATCTTCGATGTAGCCTTCACGACAGGCTTGGACTCGATGCTTGAGACTATCCAGGAGGCGGTGAGTGCGCCATTGATCGCCTGTGTCACTCTTTGGATTATTGTTCAGGGTATTTTAGTCATACGCGGCGAAGTCGATACCCGTAGCGGTATCACTCGGGTGATCACGGTCACCATCGTTGTTGCTCTAATTGTTGGGCAGGCTAACTACCAAGACTATGTGGTTTCCATCTTCGAAAAGACGGTCCCAAACTTTGTTCAGCAGTTTAGTGTAACCGGCTTGCCTCTGCAGACTGTTCCGGCACAGTTGGATACAATGTTCGCCGTGACCCAGGCCGTTTTTCAGAAAATCGCATCCGAAATCGGTCCGATGAACGACCAGGACATCCTTGCTTTCCAAGGGGCACAGTGGGTCCTTTACGGCACGCTCTGGTCTGCCTTCGGAGTTTACGACGCCGTTGGAATTCTCACGAAAGTGCTTCTCGCGATCGGGCCTCTGATTCTCGTCGGATATATTTTTGATCGCACGCGGGACATCGCAGCGAAGTGGATCGGGCAACTTATCACCTACGGTCTCTTGCTTCTCCTCTTAAACCTCGTGGCAACGATCGTCATCCTAACCGAAGCGACTGCGCTCACCCTTATGCTTGGTGTAATCACCTTCGCCGGTACGACCGCGGCCAAGATCATTGGTCTTTACGAACTCGATATGTTTTTTCTGACAGGGGATGCGCTCATTATCGCTTTGCCGGCGATCGCCGGCAACATTGGAGGCAGTTACTGGAGCGGCGCAACCCAATCTGCCAGCAGCTTGTACCGTCGCTTCGCTCAGGTTGAGCGAGGCTAGGTCGCGCAAAAATTCGCCTCAATGGAGAATTCTATGAAGTATTGCCTGCTGTGCCTAGTTGTCGCTTTGAGCGGCTGCCAGACAAACGACACATTAGCGAGCTGCAAAGGCCCGATCTTCCCGCTGAATGTGGGGCGATGGCAGCCTACTCCGTCAGATCTTCAGCTCGGCAATTCGGGTGGACGCTATGACGGGGCCTGAATATGCCATGCTAGTGGCGCGCGAAAGCCTTGCCGAGCACTATAAGGAAGTAGAAGCCTTTCAAACCGCGCGAGCGAAATCGGCGCGACGTCTCTCCAAACTCATTGCAGCTGTCGCAGCTATCGCGATTTTGGGAAATGTTGCTCAAGCGTTCGCTATAGCCACAATGGTGCCGTTGAGCAGGCTTGTGCCCGTATATCTATGGATACGGCCGGACGGCACCGTTGACAGCGAGGTGTCTGTCTCGCGATTGCCTGCAACTCAAGAGGAGGCCGTCGTTAACGCCTCATTGTGGGAGTATGTTCGCCTGCGCGAGAGTTATGATGCCGATACCGCTCAGTACGCCTACGACCTGGTATCGAACTTCAGTGCCCCAACAGTGCGCCAGGATTACCAGCAATTCTTCAACTATCCCAATCCCAGTTCGCCTCAAGTCATTCTTGGCAAACGCGGCAGGGTGGAGGTCGAGCACATCGCTTCAAATGATGTAACTCCAAGCACGCAGCAAATTCGCTATAAAAGGACCCTCGTCGTTGACGGCAAAATGCCGGTGGTGAGTACGTGGACCGCGACAGTTCGCTACGAAAAGGTGACCAGCTTGCCCGGCAGATTGAGACTGACCAACCCGGCAGGTCTGGTTGTCACCTCCTATCAGACATCGGAAGATACCGTTTCAAACGTAGGCCACAGCGAACCATGATCAGAAAAGCACTTTTCATTTTAGCATGTTTATTTGCCGCTGCGACTGGTGCGGAGGCTGAAGACACTCCAATGGCGGGCAAGCTAGATCCGCGCATGCGTTACTTGGCTTACAATCCCGATCAAGTGGTGCGCCTCTCGACGGCGGTTGGAGCTACTTTGGTCGTCACATTCGCCACGAACGAAACGGTGACAGCGGTTGCCGTTTCAAATAGCAAAGATCTAGCAGCCCTACCGCGGGGAAATTATCTATTTTTCAAGGCAAGCCAGGTCCTCACGCCTCAGCCAGTAATCGTGCTAACCGCAAGCGACTCTGGGATGCGCCGTTATGTTTTCAGTATAAGTTCCAAGACTCTGTCCCACCTCGATAAAGAGCAGCCCGATCTCTATTACAGCGTCCAATTCGCCTACCCCGCCGACGATGCGGCGGCTCGGCGAAGGGAGGCACAACAGAAGGCTGTTGTGGACAGACTACACGCGGAAGCACAATATCAACGGAAAGCTGAGAATTTATTGGATCAGCCTGTCACAGCCCTTGGTGCGGCGGACAGTAATTGGCACTACGTCGCCCAAGGCGATCGTTCGCTGTTGCCACTCGAAGTCTTCGACAATGGATTTACGACGGTATTCCACTTTCCGGGCAATGTACGCATACCCTCCATCTACACCATCAATCCTGATGGCAAGGAAGCTGTTGCCAACTATTCAGTTAAAGGGAGCGATGTCGAGATTTCTTCGGTTTCCCGAGGTTGGCGTCTGAGGGATGGCCACACAGTCCTATGTATCTGGAATACCGCTTACGATCCCGTTGGCCAAAGGCCGCAAACGGGCACGGTGAGGCCCGATGTGAAACGCGTCCTGAAGGGGGCGAAGGGATGAATAACGATAGTCAGCAAGCGGCACATGAGGTTGATGCATCTGGATCCCTGGTCTCCGACAAACATGGCCGGCGTCTTTCGGGGTCTCAGAAATTGATCGTCGGAGGTGTCGTTCTCGCGTTATCATTAAGCCTCATTTGGCTAGGTGGGCGCCAAAAGAAGGTGAATGAGAACGCATCGCCGTCAACTTTGATCGCAACAAACACCAAGCCATTTCATCCAGCTCCGATTGAGGTGCCGCCGGATCCTCCAGCGGTTCAAGAGGCTGTTCAGCCTGCTGCTCCTCTACCGCCGAGGGGCGAACCGGAGCGGCATGAGCCACGGCCGGAAGAAACACCGATTTTTGCATATAGCAGCGGCGATCAAGGGGTCAGCAAACGCGCCATTCAGGGCGACACGGGCCGAAGACAAGTAGGCAAGCGTGACGACAGCTCCTTGCCGAATGGCGAAGTGTCCGGCGAGAACGATTTGTCGATACGTATGAAACCCACCGAGCTGCAGCCCAGCAGGGCCACGCTCTTGCCGCACCCCGATTTTATGGTAACGCAAGGGACAATAATCCCGTGCATCTTGCAAACCGCAATCGACACAAATTTGGCAGGCTATGTAAAGTGTGTCTTGCCTCAGGATATTCGTGGAACAACGAACAATATCGTGCTTCTTGATCGTGGCACCGCCGTTGTTGGCGAAATACAGCGTGGCTTGCAACAGGGAGATGGGCGCGTTTTTGTGTTGTGGGATCGCGCCGAGACACCTGACCATGCGATGATCTCGTTAATATCGCCAAGCGCGGACGAACTCGGTCGCTCAGGATTGCCGGGCTCGGTCGACAGCCACTTCTGGCAGCGTTTTAGCGGAGCTATGCTCTTGAGCGTTGTTCAAGGCGCCTTCCAGGCAGCTAGCACCTACGCCGGCAGCTCGGGTGGCGGGATGAGCTTCAACAGCTTTCAAAATAACGGTGAGCAGACAACTGAGACGGCCCTTAAGGCAACCATCAACATACCGCCAACCCTGAAGAAGAATCAGGGTGACACTGTTTCCATTTTCGTAGCACGGGACCTCGATTTCTTTGGTGTTTACCAGCTCCGCCTGACTGGCGGCGCCACGCGTGGGAGGAACCGCCGCTCTTAATGAATTCAAATTTCCGCTTAGAGATAGGATACATTGTAAATGGAAGTGGATCCGCAACTACGCTTTCTTCTGAAGCCGATTTTGGAATGGCTCGATGACCCGAAGACTGAAGAAATTGCGATCAATCGACCTGGAGAGGCATTTGTGCGCCAAGCCGGCATTTTTACCAAGATGCCTTTGCCCGTCTCTTATGATGATCTTGAAGATATCGCAATTTTAGCGGGCGCGCTGAGAAAGCAGGATGTCGGACCACGTAACCCCCTCTGCGCCACTGAACTTCCTGGTGGTGAACGACTACAAATCTGTCTGCCGCCGACCGTTCCCTCGGGCACCGTCAGCTTGACCATTCGACGGCCAAGCTCGCGTGTTTCTGGTCTTAAAGAAGTCTCCTCCCGTTATGATGCTTCGAGGTGGAACCAGTGGCAGACACGAAGGAAACGCCAAAATCAGGATGATGAAGCTATCCTTCAGCATTTTGACAACGGGGATTTGGAAGCGTTTCTGCACGCATGCGTCGTCAGCCGACTGACGATGTTGCTATGTGGCCCTACCGGAAGCGGCAAGACAACAATGAGCAAGACCTTGATCAGCGCCATCCCCCCCCAGGAAAGGCTAATCACCATAGAAGATACGCTCGAACTCGTCATTCCACACGATAATCATGTTAGACTACTCTACTCCAAGAACGGTGCTGGGCTGGGTGCTGTGAGCGCCGAGCACTTGCTCCAAGCAAGTCTGCGTATGCGGCCGGACCGGATATTGCTTGGCGAGATGCGCGACGATGCAGCATGGGCTTATCTGAGTGAAGTCGTCTCGGGACATCCGGGATCGATTTCAACAATACACGGCGCGAATCCAATCCAAGGATTCAAGAAACTGTTTTCCCTTGTCAAAAGTAGCGCCCAAGGTGCTAGCTTGGAAGATCGCACACTGATTGACATGCTCTCTACGGCGATCGATGTCATCATTCCATTCCGTGCCTATGAGGACGTTTATGAAGTAGGCGAGATCTGGCTCGCGGCGGACGCACGACGCCGGGGCGAGACCATAGGCGATCTCCTTAATCAATAGTAGCTGTAACCTCGAAGCGTTTCACTTGTAACAACGATTGAGAATTTTTGTCATAAAATTGAAATACTTGGTTCGCATTTTCGTCATCCGCGGTCAGCCGCAATTCTGACGAACTGCCCATTTAGCTGGAGATGATTGTACATCCTTCACGAGAAAATTTCTCAAGCGCTGTGAACAAGGGTTCAGATTTTAGATTGAAAGGTGAGCCGTTGAAACACGTTCTTCTTATCGATGATGATGTTGCTATGCGGCATCTTATTATCGAATACCTTACGATCCACGCTTTCAAAGTGACCGCGGTAGCCGACAGCACCCAGTTCACTAGAGTACTCTCTTCCGCGACGGTCGATGTCGTGGTTGTTGATCTAAATTTAGGTCGTGAAGATGGGCTTGAGATCGTTCGAAATCTGGCGGCAAAGTCTGATATTCCAATCATAATTATCAGTGGCGACCGCCTTGAGGAGACGGATAAAGTTGTTGCACTCGAGCTAGGAGCAAGTGATTTTATCGCTAAGCCGTTTAGTACGAGAGAGTTTCTTGCACGCATTCGGGTTGCCTTGCGCGTGCGCCCCAACGTTGTCCGCTCCAAAGACCGACGGTCTTTTTGTTTTACTGACTGGACACTTAATCTCAGGCAACGTCGCTTGATGTCCGAAGCTGGCGGTGAGGTGAAACTTACGGCAGGTGAGTTCAATCTTCTCCTCGCGTTTTTAGAGAAACCGCGCGACGTTCTATCGCGCGAGCAACTTCTCATTGCCAGTCGAGTACGCGACGAGGAGGTTTACGACAGGAGTATAGATGTTCTCATTTTGCGGCTGCGCCGCAAACTTGAGGCGGATCCGTCAAGCCCTCAACTGATAAAAACAGCAAGAGGTGCCGGTTATTTCTTTGACGCGGACGTGCAGGTTTCGCACGGGGGGACGATGGCAGCCTGAGCCAATTGCATTTGGCTCTTAATTATCTGGCTCAAAGGGTGACTGAGGACGCGGCCAGCGGCCCCAAATCCACACTCAATATTTGGTGAGGGGTTCCGATAGGTCCCTCTTCACCAATTGCTCGATGGCTTCTCTCCAGCAAAGAAGGACGCGAGCGCGGCGGTAGCCAGCTTGTGGCCGAAAGCTCGAGCGGTCTCCAACCCCAACGGATCAAAATGACTTCGAGCGACCTCGAGCAACGCAACCGGGAACATGCGTGAGGTCTGAACGAGAACGGATTTTTCTGTAGTTGAAGGGATCGGATAGCTTTTCGGGGCCACGCGAAATGATCCATCTGCCAGCATGCTTTCGAAATCGTCCAACGCGCGCCTTAAAATCATTTGTAGCGACTTCGAGGGACTGTATTGCCGAACGAGGTTGTCATATGTTTTCGACACTTGAGGCGCGGGCGGTCGCGCTGAAAGAAAAACCTGGAGCTTTTTCGGGGACGGAGGTGGACTAAGGGCATCCACAGTTAGCTTAAGTTGTCGATCGGGACTGTAAATGTGATCGGCGACGAGAGGCTCACGTTGCTGGTCTTTCTCGTCGGCTTTTTCAGGCAAGTGCTGGAGGTCCAGCTTCTGGGGAACAAGTGTCGGGTTGGGATGGTGGATCTCGGGTCGAGCACCAGCAAGCCGCCGTGCTTCGCCGACCGACAACGCGGGCTTGTGAATTGCCATCTTCAAGCCTCCAAGATTTTGCTGATCAGTTTCGAAATGACCACGACTTCCTCCATCGCAATCCGAAGATTCCTCTCTATGAGGCGCATCGTCGGATCAGTTCCCGTGTTTAGTAATGTAAGATGCAACATGCCGCGTTCTTTCATCGCGGCAAATGCATCTCTTTCATGCATGGGAGACGGTACAACTGGAAGGCTCTCTAGCGTCTCTGACATCCTGCGTTGGGATGTTGTCAATCGGCCGACCGGGACGCGTTGGCGCAAAACAGCTGTAGGAATTGCCAAATTTTCACTCAACAGCAGCTCGATGACGTAGCGGTAGGTAGATAGTGCCTCATCGATGTCGAGCGGCGTTAGCATGGTTGGGATCAGAAGCAGGTTTGAGCTAGCGATGATTGTGTTGTTGAGCTCGCTCGAGCCGCCACGCGTATCGGCCAACGCATAATCAAATCCTTCGAGCTCGGCATTTTCATAGGCTGCTTCAAGAAGGGGCATTTCGTCGGCGGAATAGACTTCACAGCGAGGATCCCAGGTACTGCTTTGTAAGGCGTTTTCTCTCCATCGCGTCAGAGGCCGGTTTTCGTCGGCATCGAAGAGGGCCACTCGTTTACCGTCATTTGCCAAAGCAGCGCAAAGGCCCATGAGTGCGGTGGTTTTGCCAGCACCCCCTTTGAAAGAACAAAACGTCAAAAGTTGCATATTCTGATCCCGCCTATCCTGTGAAACCGGAGTGCATTTGTATTTTTGTTCGTATAAATGTTTTTGTGATTATCGATGAGTAAAAGCGTTGTTACACTATTTTTATTTCACATTCGTTATAAGACAATTGCAAATGTAGCAAGTATATTCAGTATTTACTGTAAATGTACTGTTGATTTCATATTGAGCAGGGCTAGACTTCCATCCGTCTACCCGGGCACATTTCGTGCTGGAGTATCCAGACCTTCCGCTTTCTTTGGAGGAAGCTATGTCAAAACACACCAGAGCCACGTCGAGTGAGACTACCATCAACCAGCATCGATCCCTGAAAGTTGAAGGGTTCAAGGTCGTGAGTGCCCGTCTGCGATCGGCCGAGTATGAAACCTTTTCCTATCAAGCGCGCCTGCTGGGA
The DNA here is from genome assembly GCF_005221325.1 of Agrobacterium tumefaciens. Taxonomy (NCBI): domain Bacteria; kingdom Pseudomonadati; phylum Pseudomonadota; class Alphaproteobacteria; order Hyphomicrobiales; family Rhizobiaceae; genus Agrobacterium; species Agrobacterium tumefaciens. Next base: position 66,790 of record NZ_CP039893.1, read on the forward strand.
CTTTCGGATAGTATGGCAATTCGCGTTGCGGTGCGCCGCATCGGGGGCTTTCTCGAAATAGATGCAGACACACGAGAAAAGATGGAAGCCATACTTCAGTCCATCGGAATACTCTCAAGCAATGTATCCATGCTTCTATCTGCCTACGCCGAAGACCCTCGATCGGATCTGGAGGCTGTGCGAGATGAACGTATTGCTTTTGGCGAGGCTTTCGCCGCCCTCGATGGACTACTGCGCTCCATTTTGTCCGTATCCCGGCGACGGATCGACGGTTGCTCGTTACTGAAAGGTGCCTTGTAGCACTTGACCACGCACCTGACGGGAGAAAATTGGATGCCCGATCGCGCTCAAGTAATCATTCGCATTGTGCCAGGAGGTGGAACCAAGACCCTTCAGCAGATAATCAATCAGCTGGAGTACCTGTCCCGTAAGGGAAAGCTGGAACTGCAGCGTTCAGCCCGGCATCTCGATATTCCTGTTCCGCCGGATCAAATCCGTGAGCTTGCCCAAAGTTGGGTTACGGAGGCCGGGATTTATGACGAAAGTCAGTCAGACGATGACAGGCAACAAGACTTAACAACACACATTATTGTAAGCTTCCCCGCAGGTACCGACCAAACCGCAGCTCATGAAGCAAGCCGGGAATGGGCAGCCGAGATGTTTGGGTCAGGATACGGGGGTGGCCGCTATAACTATCTGACAGCCTACCACGTCGATCGCGATCATCCACATTTACATATCGTGGTCAATCGTCGGGAACTTCTGGGGAAGGGGTGGCTGAAAATATCCAGGCGCCATCCCCAGCTAAATTATGACGGCTTACGGAAAAAGATGGCAGAGATTTCACTTCGTCACGGCATAGTCCTGGATGCGACTTCGCGAGCAGAAAGGGGAATAGCAGAGCGACCAATCACATATGCTGAGTATCGACGCCTTGAGCGGATGCAGGCTCAAAAGATTCAATTCGAAGATACAGATTTTGATGAGACCTCGCCTGAGGAAGATCGTCGGGACCTCAGTCAATCGTTCGATCCACTTCGATCGGACGCATCTACCGGCGAACCGGACCGTGCAATCCGACACGACAGACAACCGCTTGAACCGCACGCCCGTTTCCAGGAGCCCGCCGGCTCCAGCATCAAAGCCGACGCACGGATCCGCGTACCATTGGAGAGCGAGCGGAGTGCCCAACCATCCGCGTCCAAAATCCCTGTAATTGGGCATTTCGGGATTGAGACTTCGTATGTCGCTGAAGCCAGCGTGCCCAAACGAAGCGGCAATTCCGATACTTCTCGCCCGGTGACTGACGTTGCCATGCACACAGTCGAGCGCCAGCAGGGGTCAAAACGACGTCATGACGAGGAGGCAGGTCCGAGCGGAGCAAACCGTAAAAGATTGAAGGCTGCGCAGGTTGATTCCGAGGCAAATGTCGGTGAGCCCGACGGTCGCGATGACAGCAACAAGGCGGCTGATCCGGTGTCTGCTTCCATCGGTACCGAGCAACCGGAAGCTTCTCCAACGCGTCCGCGTGACCGTCACGATGGAGAATTGGGTGGACGCAAACGTGCAAGAGGTAATCGTCGCGACGATGGGCGCGGGGGGACCTAGAGACAGGAAGGACGGAATAATGGCAAATGGTCAGTTCACGATACGCTCTGCTCGCCCGACCTCCGTCGGGTTGACAGGCGAACGGCGTGGAGCCGCATCCGCCTATAGCTCTGCACTGTCCAATGTTCAAGGAAATGTTAGGGATAGGCCGATTCCAACTAGCTCATCAAGATTACCAAATGCAGCCATATTGCGTGATTCCTCGGGAAGAGCGTCGACTGGTCTGCGGTACATGGCGGCTACTCTTCATTGGTTTGCGATCGCGCCATTATCGCTAATAAACAGCAATGACCTGGCTCCGGCCGCTTATGACTTTGAGACGCGAAATAACGCAAGAAATGTGACTGCCAAAGTCGGCAGGGCAGTCCCTGTTCCCAAGCAAGGCGGGCTCGGTAAAACGCTCGCATCCGTACCCCATAGTACACGTATATCAAGGATCAATTCCGACCGAAGACTGCCCGCTGACGCAGAAGACCACCCTGAAACGCGCGACCCCCAGAAAGGAAGTGGCAGTCATGGTGCGACGCCAACCTTACATGAAAAGATTGGAACCGCGTTTGCTCGAAGATTGCGAAAGCATACGTACTATATTGTTTGCAGTTGCTGCCAGACCCGGAGCGCGTTGACGATGGGTGCAAAGATTTCGGTGAAGTCATGAACTCCAGCAAGACTTCGCCCCAGCGTATGACCCTGAGCATCGTATGTTCGCTGGCAGCCGGTTTTTGTGCGGCCAGCTGCTATGTAACGTTCCGCCGGGGCTTCAACGGCGAAGCGATGATGACGTTTGACGTTTTCGCTTTTTGGTATGAGACCCCGCTTTACTTGGGTTATGCCAGCACCGTCTTCTGGCGTGGTTTATCTGTTGTCATCTTTACCTCGCTGATCGTTCTTTCAAGTCAGCTCATCATATCGCTGCGCAATCAGAAGCATCATGGGACAGCTCGTTGGGCAGAAATTGGCGAAATGCGGCATGCTGGTTATCTGCAGCGTTACAGTCGCATCAAGGGGCCGATCTTTGGAAAGACATGTGGTCCCCTTTGGTTCGGCAGTTATTTGACCAATGGCGAACAGCCACACAGTCTTGTCGTCGCGCCAACGCGTGCTGGCAAAGGCGTCGGCATCGTCATTCCAACGCTGTTGACCTTCAAGGGCTCGGTAATCGCCCTTGACGTCAAGGGAGAATTGTTTGAACTGACGTCCAGAGCACGTAAAGCGAGCGGCGACGCAGTTTTCAAGTTCTCCCCCCTAGATCCTGAGCGGAAGACTCATTGTTACAATCCGGTCCTGGATATTGCCGCACTTCCGCCCGAACGCCAGTTCACTGAAACACGCCGTCTAGCTGCGAACCTTATTACAGCCAAGGGCAAGGGAGCAGAAGGCTTTATTGACGGCGCACGTGACCTGTTCGTCGCGGGAATCCTTACTTGCATTGAGCGTGGTACACCAACGATTGGCGCGGTATATGACCTATTTGCGCAGCCTGGCGAAAAGTATAAGCTTTTTGCGCAACTCGCGGAGGAAAGCCTAAACAAAGAGGCTCAGCGTATCTTCGATAATATGGCGGGCAACGACACGAAAATTCTGACATCGTACACCTCTGTGCTGGGCGACGGTGGACTGAACCTGTGGGCTGATCCGCTTATCAAAGCAGCGACAAGCCGGTCAGACTTTTCCGTTTACGATCTCCGGAGGAAGAATACCTGCATTTATCTTTGTGTCAGTCCCAACGATCTGGAGGTCTTGGCACCACTTATGCGCCTGATGTTTCAGCAGCTCGTGTCAATCTTGCAGAGATCGCTGCCAGGTAAAGACGAGTGCCATGAAGTTTTATTTCTCCTCGACGAATTCAAACACCTGGGCAAGCTTGAGGCCATAGAGACCGCGATCACAACCATCGCCGGTTACAGAGGCCGCTTTATGTTTATTATTCAAAGTCTTTCGGCCTTGTCGGGCACATACGATGACGCAGGAAAACAAAACTTTCTGAGCAATACCGGCGTACAAGTATTTATGGCCACGGCTGATGACGAAACTCCAACCTACATCTCAAAAGCTATCGGCGAATATACGTTTAAAGCGCGTTCGAGCTCTTACAGTCAAGCCAGAATGTTCGACCACAACATCCAGATTTCTGATCAAGGTGCAGCCCTTCTGCGCCCCGAACAAGTGCGCCTGCTAGACGATCAGAGTGAAATCGTTCTCATCAAAGGGCGACCTCCACTCAAATTACGAAAGGTGCAGTATTATTCCGATCGTACGCTGAAAGGCCTTTTCGAACGCCAGATGGGCTCTCTGCCTGAGCCCGCACCCTTGATGCTTTCCGACTATAGCAACGATCAAGTTCAATACCACTTGGCTCCGATAGCAAATTTTAATGAGGATGCTGCACCGCAAAACAGAACTGTGGCCGAGGACCAAGGAAGTGTTAAAGTCGGTGCTGATATCCCTGAACGCGTGATGGGAATAAATGGTGACGAGGAACAAGCCAATGCGGGCGAGATACCGCCGGAATCGGTTGTGCCTCCAGAATTGACGCTGGCTCTGACCGCTCAACAGCAATTGTTGGACCAGATTATTGCACTTCAGCAAAGATCGAGGTCCGCACCGGCATAGCCTGCGAAATGATCTTAATGGTGCAATTCGTTTCAGGCGGCATGTTGCGGTTCAACAAAGTGTACGCCAGATCCCAATTGGCCCTTTACGAGGTGTCGGTATGACAGGAAAGTCGAAAGTTCACATAAGGGGTTCGGCTGACGCGCTTCCTGACGTTCCTGGCGGTACTACCGCCCCTTTTTTAACCGAACCTTCTCGGGATCAGGCTGATGCCTCGTTTGAAGTCCAAACCGACTACAGCCAGTCTACTTCCGTGTCGTTTACCTATGATGGTGTTGAACTTGGTCCTGCCGAGCGTGCGGCTTACGAGAACTGGTGTGAACCGGGCCGGCCCACTTGGAAAGACCTTATAATCAAGGCACGTGTCGATCCGATTGACGATGTGACCTGGCTCCGAGATTTAGAAGAGGACACCCCCTCAACCTTCAGATACGAAGGGATGCCTCTGGGCATCGGGGAACGACAGGCCTACGAAGATTGGCAAGAAGACGCTCAGCCGACATGGGAAGACCTTGTTGTCAGCGCACGCATGACGGAACTTGGCCGTCCACACGGGATTACCGGCGAGTATACATCCCTCGCAGGATCGAAGAATGCAAGTTCAATTTCATTGAAGCGAAAGCGGAGCAACTTAATTGATGATGAGAATTCATCCGGATCGTTTTCATATGACGGGATGAAGCTCGGGGAAGCCGAGCGTTCTGCATATGGTGACTGGGCCGAGGCGGAGCCACCCACGTGGAAAGATTTGGTATTAAGGGCACGCGTTTCCTCGATCAATGACTCTGCTTGGCTTTTTGGTTCACAAACATCTTCATCATCATTTGAATACAACGGTGTTCCCTTGGGCGAGCCGGAACGGCAGTCTCTCAGACAATGGCAAGGAGACGCTCAGCCTACCTGGGAAGATCTCGTTGTTAACGCGCGTATGGCAGAACTTTGCCATGCTGGTTGGATTGAAGGTCAAAAAGGTTGCTTTGAAGAGCGCGGGGAGGCTCTGCCCGCGTCGGAACGCGGTTCGCAACGCCCCATTGGTCAACGGACAGATTCCTCCGATTCTTTTGTGTATGATGGCACAAGGCTCGGAGCACCTGAGCGAACTGCTTATGAACGCTGGAGTAAGAGGGAACGCCCGACTTGGGAAGATCTCATCTTAGATGCACGCCAGGCCAGGACTGAAAGTGGCGCTCTTTCGACCCAAGCGATTGGTCAGTCGTCCTCACCGGTTTTCTTATATGAAGGAAAGTCGCTCGGAGACAGGGAACGAAAGGCTTACGAAAAATGGCGGCAGCCAGCCCAACCGCGATGGCAAAATCTTGTAGTGAACGCTCGTCTGGCAGAAATCGATCCCTCAGCCTGGATTGCCGATGAGAGCGATCCGCTTGATGATAGCGACGCGCTTGGTCGCCCGTCGTACACAAGCTTGACGGATAGATCAGACGTCCCTTTAGACGATCAATCAATCTATCGTCGTTCCGACCAAGTAAGGGAGCCGGTGCCAGAATCGTCTCAAAGGCAATTCGCAGCATGTTCAGAATCTGAAACGAGGCCTGTGCAATGGTTTACTGCTTCTGGGTCAGATGCAAACAATACGGAAAATATCACCGCCAGCGATCCCGTCAATGGCACGGGTGGAGTTAAGCGGCTAGGCTCCAAAAGCGACAGAACCGTTACAGCTTCTATCCATGACGTGAATTCCAGTACAAGGCGATTGTTGCTTAACGAATTTGGATTGAAGGCTCCGCGCCCTTCGCCAGAAAAGACTGTTCGCTTAAGAAGCGACAATATTGGCACCTATGGGAGCCGGAAAAATGAACGAGCGCGGCTCGCGACCGAAACCGGTGCGTACGAGTCGGAGCATATTTTCGGGTTCAAGGCTGTCCACGATACCGCGAGAGCGACAAAAGAGGGCCGGCGTCTCGAAAGGCCCATGCCCGCCTACCTTGAGGATAAGGGGCTTCATCGCCAACATGTTGGCACCGGGAGAGGACGGACCAAACTTGTCGGGCGCGGATGGCCGGATGACACAAGCTATCGCTCGGATCAAAGGGCAACTCTGTCAGACCCCGTTGCGCGCTCGGAAGGCGCCACGGCCTCAAATGGGTATCAATTGAACCAATTGGGTTACGCGCATCAACTCGCTAGCGATGGCCTGCAAAGTGAATCGCCCGATGGTGTTGCCTTGCCAATTCAAGTGGCAACAACGAGCTACAACTATACAGTGAGCCGCGATCCTGTCCTTGTTCCGCCGGATAAAAACGAAGCCCCTCAATTGCTGCATCTTGGTCCCCGTGGGCAAACCGAAGCTGTTCTTGCCCGCGAAACAGCATTGACTGGAAAATGGCCGACTCTCGAGCGTGAGCAGCAAGTGTATCGCGAGTTTTTGGCCTTATATGACGTCAAAAAGGATCTTGAGGCCAAATCAGTCGGCGTAAGACGGAAAAAAAAAGAAGTTATTTCTGCGTTAGACCGAACTGCGCGCTTGATAAGCACGTCGCCTTCGAAAGCTCGATCCGAAGCAGAGACTGGAAAAGCCATTGACGAGCTCGATGATCGACGAGTTTATGATCCGCGTGATCGAGCTCAAGACAAAGCGTTTAAACGCTGATAAGTCGCCAATATAGTGATCATTTGCAGTATTTGCATCGATCGCTGGTTGATATTCTGCCGCTGGTCGACCGGCTGCTCGTCGCCAAAAAAGCTCACAGGGATACGATGGCCTCGGTCAGGCCGCGTGCGTCCTGTCTTTCCAGTTCCTCCCTTTCAGCTCGATTGTGGCATCATTTATTGCCTGCTCATTGCAGTTGAAACGCGATATCCGTTTCAAGACCCGGGTGTGGATGGTACTTTGGAGATATGAGCACTTGCCAGACTTTCCGGTCGGAGACTTAAAAATTCCGATAAGAGGTTACGGACGACGGGCCTTATAAGTGGATCGTCTAGTGGTGGCGCCGATTAAAACAGTTCCGCCCCCGGCTTTGCTCAAAGTAGCAAAGCAGCTTTATCTCGGGTTGCGGAGGATTTTCTGGAAAAACGCAATTTTGCAGGAGAGAACATATGGCCATCATCAAGCCGCATGTGAACAAAAATAGGACAACCTCGCCGATAGAGAGACCGGAGTCTCTCATGGAGGAAATGAGCGGCAGTCATCCGCCGAGTGGTTTTACAAACCTGGATCTCGCTATGATCGAGTTGGAGGACTTTGTCCATCGGTGCCCGCTCCCAGAAGACAATCTTGCTGGTCAGAAGGAGTGAGACGATGGATCCGTCTAGCAATAGGAATGTCTATGTGGGTCGCGGTCACAACATCGAAAATCGTGATGACACTGACACCAGGCGTCTGAAGAAGCCGAATATCAGTTCCAACACCATCTCCGATATTCAGATGACGAATGGCGAAGACGTACAATCAGGGAGCCCTACCCGAACGGAAGTTTTAAGCCCACGTCTGGATTATGGATCGGTCGATTCCTCCTCCAGCCTTTATTCTGGCAGCGAGCACGGAAATCAAGCTGAGATTCAAAAAGAGCTGTCCGTCTTGTTCTCGCACATGTCTTTGCCAGGCAACGATCGTCGTCCGGACGAATACATTCTCGTGCGTCAAACGGGACAAGATGCTTTTACTGGTATTGCCAAAGGCAACCTCGACCAAATGCCCACCAAGGCGGAATTTAACGCGTGCTGCCGTCTCTACAGGGACGGCGCCGGTAATTACTACCCGCCACCTCTCGCATTCGACAAGATTAGCGTTCCAGAGCAACTGGAGGAAAAATGGGGGATGATGGAGGCGAAGGAACGTAACAAACTGCGGTTTCAGTACAAGTTGGACGTATGGAATCATGCGCACGCTGATATGGGGATCACGGGCACAGAGATCTTTTATCAAACAGATAAGAACATAAAGCTCGACCGGAATTATAAACTAAGACCTGAAGACCGATACGTACAAACAGAAAAATACGGGCGCCGGGAAATTCAAAAGCGATATCAACACGAACTCCAGGCTGGTTCGCTGCTGCCCGATATTATGATCAAAACTCCCCAAAATGACATCCACTTCGTGTACAGGTTTGCCGGCGACAATTACGCCAACAAACAGTTCAGCGAGTTTGAAAACACCGTCAAGCGCAGGTATGGGGACGAGACTGAGATCAAATTGAAGTCAAAGTCAGGCATTATGCATGACTCGAAATATCTGGAATCCTGGGAACGGGGCAGTGCGGATATTCGCTTCGCGGAATTCGTTGGGGAAAATAGAGCTCACAATCGGCAGTTTCCAACTGCGACAGTAAATATGGGACAGCAGCCAGACGGGCAGGGCGGTTTGACCCGCGACCGTCATGTGAGCGTTGACTTCCTAATGCAAAGCGCACCCAGTTCGCCTTGGGCGCAAGCTTTGAAAAAGGGAGAACTGTGGGATCGCGTTCAGTTGCTTGCTCGCGACGGCAACCGCTATCTGTCGCCGCCCAGATTGGAATATTCTGACCCTGCACATTTCACCGAGTTGATGAACCGGGTTGGTTTACCCGCATCGATGGGTCGGCAAAGCCATGCGGCTAGTATCAAATTCGAAAAGTTTGACGCGCAGGCAGCGGTTATTGTCTTAAATGGCCCAGAGTTACGTGACATTCATGACTTGTCTCCTGAAAAACTGCAAAATTTATCCACCAAAGATGTCATCGTCGCCGATCGCAATGAGAATGGTCAGAGAACTGGCACGTACACCAGCGTCTCGGAATATGAGCGCTTGCAGTTAAGGCTGCCAGCCGATGCAGCGGGGGTGCTTGGTGAAGCAACTGACAAATATTCACGTGATTTCGTTCGGCCAGAGCCGGCGTCGCGTCCAATCAGTGACAGCCGCAGGATATACGAAAGTCGACCGCGTAGCCAAAGCGTCAACAGCTTTTGACGTTCCTGCTGCCGCGTCAATGAGGACGCTCGTTTGACCCGGGTTTGCCAATGAAAGGGCTCAATCATGGTGAGCACTACAAAGAAAAGTTTTGCGAAGTCGTTTACGGCAGATATGCGCCGTTCTGCTCAGCGCGTTGTCGAGCAAATGCGAAAAGCATTGACTACCGAAGAAGAGGCGCTCAAGCGGCAAGCCAGACTGGAGAGTCCCGATAGGAAGCGAAAGTATGCTGCTGATATGGCGATAGTCGACAAACTCGACGTAGGGTTTCGAGGCGAAATAGGCTATAAAATTCTTGGAAATAACCGGCTTCGAGTAGACAACCAAAAAGAATTAACGCGTGAGCACGGTAGACTTCGCAAAACCAAAACGGTTCTGAAGCGTAACCCGGTGACGCAGGAAGTCTATTTGGGTTTATATGAAAGGAAGTCCTGGTTAAGTGTCAGCAGCCATTTGTATGCTGCGGACGGCACACTCCGCATGAAGCACGTGAAATACAAAGACGGACGTTTTGAGGAAAAATGGGAGCGCGACGAAAATGGCGACCTGATCCGCACACGGTACGCCAACCGTGGCAGGCTCTTTCAACCTGTATCCGAGAAAATGGGCGCGCCGTATCGGAGCGGCCCTGACGACCGGCTCTATCGCGATCTAACCCGTCGAAACGGTTTCAGAAGGGAGACATTCGAACGGGACGATCACGGAAACCTCGAGCGTATCGGCAGCAACCATGTCGGCTTTTCCAAGATTTCAGTGAAGGCAGACAATCGTCAAACCTCCCAGACGAAGATACAAAAACTTGGTGGCGCTTTCAACAAATCCTTTAGGTCCCTCCTGGACAAGGAGGGCAATGAAATGGGCCGCGATATTTTGAGCCATCGACGGCTCTATAACAAGCGGTCTGCTGTCTACGATGAAGCTACCGGACAATTGAAGAGTGCCAAGCATACCTTCGGCAAGATCTACAGGAGCGAAACCGAATATCTCAGCGCGGGCCTCAAGAAGGTTTCAAAAAAGATACTCGGGGTGACGGTCTACCGGAAATTTGCGACGCTCAGCGAGCGAGAATCCGAGGCTGAGAGACTGCGTAGTTTTGAATCCGGTGCGCATCGCCAGATCTGGCAGGAGCGGGCAGCGATTCCCGGTTCGCCCCGCCCGGAGACTGATGACATTCATTTCGCACAGCAGTCGCACCTAGCCAAAGCCAACCCTGACCACGTCGAAGATGACGTCACGCGTGTGACAGATCAACATATTGATGTTGCTGGACAAACATCATCGTCTCCCCAACGGAACTTGGAAGGACGGTTAGATTCTCAATCACGATACAAGCCAGCAAACATGCTGTTGTCAGATCCAGACCTTCAAGCGAACGGACCTCGCCCATACGAAGGGTTAGCTCATCTCACCCTCCGGCGCGATAATGAATCTGACGGGCACAAGGAGAATGATCAGCGGCTGCGACATTTCTCCCAGCCAGAGCCGTTGGTGTTACCGCATCCCGGGTCGCCGGAATTAACTAAGGTGTTTGGCTCGCGGGGAGAGCCGTTACACCCGAGTGGAAATCTGCACACGGCGGTTGGAGAAACGGCTTGCGAAGCACCGGTGATGTCTTCATCCTTGGACAATCATCAGCCAGCTCCAGGACAGCAAGAACTTTTGAGTTTCCTTCATAATGCGCCAGCCCCAGTTTCTGTGGCAATACATGATGAACAAGAGCGACTTGCGGGGGAGGCGCCCGGCGGCTCTTTCAGAGGTAGCTCAGGGCGAACGAGTTCAATGTCGGAGAGTATCTTCGACGAAGATGTACAAGGGCATTTGGTACGGGATTATTCGATCAATACAACTAACGGGTTTATTGACCCGCAATCGTTGCTCGGTGAACCGGACTTATCGAGAGGTCCAAAATCGGGGCCAGAAATTCCATCGGAAGATTACCATTTGTCAGCTTCGGAACAGGAAAATTTGCTGAATCAATTGCTTAGTGTGCCACTGCCGGTTCCTTCACCGAAGCCCGAATGCGCGAGGTCTATGATTTTCGAAGGTTCACGTTCAAGAGAGCGTTCCACCTCCAGAGGGTTCTAAGGTGGAACGCGTCTAGGCTTGCCTATCATCACCACTTCATGATGGTCGCGGAGACCTTCGAAGAGATATCCGACATCATTGGAGAAGCTGGGCCGGAAACTGGGCTTCTTCTTGACACCGGACACGCCGCGGCAGCCGGATTCGACTACGCGAAGCTCATCGAGCGGTTCGGTGACCGCATCGTTCATATTCATCTGAAGGACGTTCGCAAGGCAATCCGCGCTGAGGTCCAGTCAAAGGATCTCCCATCGGTTGACGAAAAGACATGATTTTCGTTAAGCGCGTCGCAGGGCAAGGCCGCAATCGCCCGCAGCAAAGGGCCGGCAATTGAGGTTGGCCCCGCTACCCCCTATCAGATTGTCGCCGACATCATCAGACGAGATTGGCAAAAGCTGCAGCTGGTATGCTGCTATGCGGCAAATCAAGACGGTGGTCGATCGTCTCGAGCGGTTGAGTGCGGCGGCCATAGCGAGCCAGACCAACTTTTTGTCGAACTGTTCGCAGAAGATGGGCCGCCCGCAGGGAACTGCATCGCACCAGAACCGACGCGACCATCAAGTCTGCTCGCGGACCGCTGAGGTGCAGGTCAGCGGGCCGACGCAGATATCGGCTTTGAACGTTGGCTCCCGCAGACGGGGCTCGCGGGGTCGTCGCAAAGACTTCTCTGTACGTATTCGTGATGAGATGATTTGTCTCTGTATGCAGATTGCGATGCGGGGATCAAACTGAAATCCCCCGGAAGCACAATGGGCCTGCATCAGGATGATCGCGGCTCGATCGGAAACACAAGCAGTGTCGAGGTTGCGGACGCACAGAGCCGGCCATCCGAGTCGACTAGCCGCGCTTCGGAGAAGGCAACCCGTCGACCAAGTGACACAATCTTTCCTTCAGCCCGGACCTTCCCGCTGCTCTCACTCAAGGCGCGATGATACGCCACTTTCAATTCAAGCGTCGTATAGCCCTGGCCTGCCGGAAGGACCGAATGCACGGCGCAGCCACAGGCGCTGTCGAGTAGTGTCGCGGCATAGCCGCCATGCACCGAGCCGATCGGATTGAAGACCTTGCGTGACGGCGATCCTTCGAACACCACCCGTCCGCGCTCGAGTTCGACAAGAGCAAACTCCAGCGTCTCACCGATCGGCGGCTGAATACCGGCCTGCATGAGGGCCGCCAATTGGTCGTGACCGTCGAGGCCGTGGTTGCTTTCAAGGATGTTCATGCCGCACGCCTTTTCTGCGCGGGGTCGGCGCGTTGGGCGTCTTTTTTTCGTAGATCCACACCCGCGTCTCGGACAGGACCTCGTCCGACAGTGTGGAATCATCAATCGACCGGGCGAGGATGAGCGCACCAACCATCGCAGACCAGCTGCCGATGGCAGCTCTACGGCGTTTGACAGGATCAACACCCGGTATCATCTCGGTCAGAGTGTCAATCTGCGCGGCTAGAACCTGCGCCATCGAAGCGCGTGCCTCTGGAGCCTGTTGCCGCATGAAACCCGCGAGAGCGGCCATGGGGCAACCCATATCCGCATGCTCACGATGGGGTTTCGAGAGATAGGTGTCGATCCAGGCGCTGAGATCGCCGATCCCTGATTGACTGCCTGCGGCATGCGCGATGGTTTGGGCGACCAGATCGTCCTTCGATCGGAAATGCCCGTAAAAGCCGCCGTGGGTCATGCCGGCGGCGTTCATCACTTCGGCGACGCTTACCGCATCGAAACCCTTCTCGCGGAACAGGCGTCCCGCTTCGGTCAGGATGCGGCCGCGGTTTTGAGCCTTTTGTTCCGGACTCACTTTCATCTGCATGGTTCTCCAACCGGTCTTGACATTTTGATGATGCCTATCATATTTAGCATCATTGATGACGATCATCATGAATATAGTTTCGATGCCGCGAAAGGGCAATAGCATGACCGCCAAACCATCCGTCCTCATTACCGGCGCCTCTACCGGTATCGGCGCAGGCTACGCCGAGCGCTTCGCGCAGCGCGGCCACGACCTGGTCCTTGTCGCGCGCAACACGTCGCGTATGGAGACCCTGGCCGAACGACTGCGGGCCGAGAGCGGCTGGTGACGCTCAACACGACCGCTCTGGTGCGCCTTGCGCACGCCATTGCTCCGCGTCTTGCGCAAGCTGGGGAAGGTTCGATCATCAATATCGGCTCGGTAGTTGGCCTGGCGCCGGAGTTCGGTATGGCCGTTTATGGCGCAACAAAGGCCTTCGCGCTTCACCTGTCGCAGGCCCTCAACCTGCAGCTCGGACCGCAGGGCGTCTATGTCCAGGCGGTGCTACCTGCCGCCACCCGAACCGAAATCTGGGGCCACGGCGGCGTCGATGTCGATACCTTACAGGCAGTGATGGAAGTGAACGATCTGGTGGATGCCGCGCTCTCAGGTTTCGATCGGCGCGAGGCGGTTACCATACCGCCGCTGCACGATGTCGGCCAATGGGACGCATTCGAGACGGCGCGTCAGGCCATGATCCCGGGCTTTGGACAATCCCGGCCGGCCGGTCGCTATCTCGCGGACGCCTGAGCCCGCTTCCAACCTTCGATAAGAATCTAGATCATAAAACGAGAGACACCGACAATGACAGATACAGACCTCTTCAGCGCCTACGACCTTGGCGGCCTCACCCTGGCCAACCGCGTCGTCATGGCGCCGCTGACGCGCAACCGCGCCGACGCGGGGCTCGTGCCCAGCCAGTTTGCGGCGGACTATTATGCCCAGCGCGCGAGCGCCGGGCTCATCATCACCGAGGCAACGCAGGTCTCCCGGCAGGCCCAGGGCTACCAGAATACGCCCGGCCTCTACACGCCGGAGCAGATCGCGGGCTGGCGCAAGGTAACAGACGCGGTCCATGCCAAGGGCGGCCGTATATTCGTCCAGCTTTGGCATGTCGGTCGCGTCAGCCATGTCGACCTTCACGGTGGTGAAGCTCCGGTTGCGCCGTCAGCAGTCCGCGCCGAGACCAAGACCTTTGTGAACAATGGCTTTGCCGATGTATCCGAGCCGCGTGCGCTGGCGCTCGACGAAATCCCGACGATCGTCGAGGATTTCCGCAAGGCCGCTGCCAACGCGATCGAAGCCGGGTTCGATGGTGTCGAGGTGCATGGCGCGAATGGCTATCTGCTTGACCAGTTCCTGCGGGAAACCGCAAACGTCAGGACCGATGCCTACGGTGGTTCGATCGAAAACCGTGCCCGGCTGCTGCTCGAAGTGACGGCTGCGGTTGCAGGCGAGATCGGCACACAGCGCACGGGCGTTCGCCTCTCGCCGGTGTCGCCGGCCAGCGGCATCGTGCCGGCAGGCGACGAGCAGCCGCAATTCAACCACGTCGTCGAAGCGCTGGACGGACTGGGCATCGCCTATATCCACGTTGTGGAGGGCGCTACCGGCGGCCCTCGCGATGCGACGCCGTTTGATTTCGACGCGCTGCGGCAGCGCTTCAGCAAAACCTACATCGCCAACAACGGTTATGACCTTGAGCTGGCGAAGTTTCGCGTCAGCGAGGGCAAGGCCGATCTGATCGCCTTCGGCCATCACTTCATCGCCAATCCCGATCTGGTCGAGCGCCTGCAAGGCGGCGATCCGCTTGCCCAGATGAATCCAGCGACAATCTATGGTGGCGGTGCGGAAGGCTATACAGACTATCCCACCGCTCGCGTATCCACTCACGCCTGATCGGGAGGAACAGCATCATGAAGGCCTTCATCCTCGACCGCTACGGAAAAAAACAGGCGCTGCGTTACGGCGACATGCCCGATCCTGTGCCCGGACCCGACGACGTGGTGGTCGAGGTTGAGGCAGCCGGTCTCAACCAGCTCGACTCCAAGATTCGCGACGGCGCGTTCAAGCCGATCCTCCCCTACAAGCCGCCGCTTGTGCTCGGCCATGACCTGGCCGGCTCCGTCATCAAGATCGGTGCAAACGTACGGCGCTTCAAAGTCGGTGACGCGGTCTACGCTCGCCCCCGTGACGGGCAGATCGGCGCTTTTGCCGAGCGCATAGCGATCAAGGAGAGCGATTTGGCGCCAAAACCAGCGAGCCTGTCGATGGCCGAAGCCGCGTCCATCCCGCTGGTTGGCCTCACGGCCTGGCAAGCGTTGGTGGAGCGCGCGCAGATCAAGCCGGGACAGAAAGTGCTGATCCATGCCGGGTCGGGTGGGGTCGGCACGTTCGCGATCCAGCTCGCCAAACATCTTGGGGCGATCGTCGCGACGACGGCGAGCGCCGCCAACGCCGCGATGCTAAAGGAACTGGGAGCGGATGTCGTCATCGACTATCGCAGCGAGAAGTTCGAGGAAAAGCTGTCAGGCTACGACGTCGTCCTCAACAGTCTCGACGCCACGACCCTGGAAAAATCTCTGAAGGTTCTGAAGCCCGGCGGCAAGCTGATCTCGATCTCCGGTCCGCCCGATCCTGCCTTCGCACGCGCCCAGGGCCTCAATGCGGTGCTTCGGCTAGTGCTGCGCCTCTTAAGTTCGGGCATCCGCCGCAAGGCGAAGCGCGCGGGCGTCGACTATTCATTTCTGTTCATGCGCGCCGACGGAAGACAGCTCGCGCAGATCACGCAATTCATCGAAGACGGCACGATTCGTCCGGTGGTGGATCGCACGTTCGCGTTCGAGAAGCTGAACGAAGCCTTCGCCTACATCGACACCGGTCGCGCCAAAGGAAAGGTCGTCGTCACGCTCAAGTGACGCGATATCTCGAAACAAGGATCGCAATATGAATCGCAACCCGCACAATGCAGACTGGAAGGCAACACCAACTGAACACGTTGAGGCTGCTGGCACGCGTTTCGCTTATCGCCGGCTCGGGCCTGATGTTGGAGTGCCGATTGTGCTGCTCAATCAATGGGGCGCCAACCTCGGCAATTTCGATCCCAAGATCGTCGAGGGTCTGGCGTCGCTTCGGCCGGTCTATGCGCTCGGCTACCCCGGTGTCGGTAATTCCGGCGACACGGCACCGCTCAGCGTGGCCGAAATGGCCGCCGACACGATCGCCACGATCCAGGCGCTGGGACTGGCGTCTGCCGACCTAATCGGCTTCTTGCTTGGCGGCTTTGTCGCGCAGCAAATCCTCTTCGACGCACCCGATCTCGTCCGTCGAGCCTCCCCTGCCGGCACGGGGCCTGTGGGCGGGACCGGGATCGAGCGGGTTGGGCGGGTTTCGTGGCCGCTCATCGTTAAGGGCTTGCTGGCCCGCCGCGATCCAAAATTCTATCTGTTCTTCACGTCGAGCAGCAAGAGCAGGCAAGCGGCGAAAGCATTCCTCGCACGGCTTAAGGAGCGCACGAGAGATCGCGATAAGGCGGTCTCACTGAAAGCCTTCCTCCGTCAGTTGAAGGCGATCAAGGCCTGGGGCCTCCAGGCACCGCACTCGCTGGACACCATCCGCACGCCTGTCCTCGTGGCGAACGGCGATCACGACATCATGGTGCCGAGCGAGAATTCGTCCGATCTTGCACGCCGCATTCCCGGCGCCGAACTCGTCCTTTATCCCGATGCGGGGCATGGCGGCATCTTCCAGTATCACGACACCTTCCTGACGAAGGCGAAGGCGTTTCTGGCTGGCTGAACGCCAGCACCCCAGACAAGGATATATAGAATGGACTATTCGACGTTCGGCCGGACCGGCCTTCAGCTTTCCAGACTGGCGTTGGGCACAGGCAATTTTGGTACCGGCTGGGGATATGGCGCCGATCCCGAGACAGCGGTCGCCATTCTGGACGCATACGCTGAGGCAGGCGGCAATTTCATCGACTCGGCCGATGTCTATCAGTTCGGCCAGTCGGAAGAGATATTGGGAAAGGCGCTGGAAGGACGGCGGGAGGATTTTGTGCTCGCGACCAAGTTCAGCAGCGGCTCAGCGCCAAATGCCAACCGGCTGGTGACGGGCAACAGCCGCAAGGCCATGGTCGCCTCCGTTGAGGCGAGCCTGCGGCGTCTGAAGACCGACCGGATTGACCTCTACTGGGTGCATCATCCCGATGGCCTGACGCCGATCGAGGAGATCGTGCGCGGCTTGGACGATCTCGCCCGCGCCGGCAAGATCCTCTATGCCGGCCTCTCCAACTTTCCCGCCTGGCGGCTGGCCCGCGCGGCGACGCTGACTGAGCTGACGCGCGCCGTGCCAATCGCCGCTGCACAATTCGAGCATAGCCTTGTGCATCGTGAGCCCGAAGCCGACTTGTTCCCCGCCTGTGACGCTTTGGAGATCGCC
Organism: Agrobacterium tumefaciens; assembly: GCF_005221325.1. Taxonomy (NCBI): domain Bacteria; kingdom Pseudomonadati; phylum Pseudomonadota; class Alphaproteobacteria; order Hyphomicrobiales; family Rhizobiaceae; genus Agrobacterium; species Agrobacterium tumefaciens. Next base: position 84,232 of record NZ_CP039893.1, read on the forward strand.
ACGGTGACGTGGTCGCCCCTGGGCGGCGGCGTGCTGACCGGCAAGTATCGTAAGGGTGAGACCGGGCGCGCCGAAGGCTTTGGGGGCCGCGTTTTCCAGGCGGAGAACACGCCGCTTCGCACGGCCACCGTCGATGCTGTTCTGCAGGTGGCGGAAGAGACTGGCGCCAGTCCCGATCGGGTCGCCATCGCTTGGGCCATGACACATGGCGCAGTGCCAATCATCGGACCGCGATCGCTTGCCCAACTGGAGAGCAATATCGGCGCGGCGGCGCTGACCCTTTCGGCAGAGCAGATCGCGCGCCTCGATGCGGCCAGCGCACCCGCGGGAACGTCGCGCGCGACGACACGCGCCCGTGCCTGACGCTGGAGTTTAAGGCCGGACGCGCGGGAATAACGGTGTTCCTATCTCGGTAGGGAACCTTGGGGGCAAGGATGAAGAAGAGGATACGGCTGCATCAGGTTCGCGTCGGCATGTATATTGAAGAGCTTGAGGGAGGGGTTCTTCCGCTGCCTCATCTTGGGCCTGTTGCGTCTCCCATCGACGTCGACCTTATAATGAACAGTCACGCGATCAGTGTCGTTATAAATACACAGAAAGGGGTGGATGTTGATTCCGTTCACAACGAGGTCCAGCTTGACCTGATTGGTTATGAGTCTGCTCTCGCTTCAAAGTTCAGCGCGCGGCAAATCCGACATGCACAAGACGCCATTCAGGATGCCCGACGCAGTGTGGGCAATGTTTTCGTGGAGGCTAGGGTTCGGGGTGCGCTTCATCTGGACGCGGCTGACAAAGCCGTCGAGAGGATCATGCTGGAGGCAATGACGAACGCAGGTGCGATGATTGCTGTGGCCAAACTCAAGAAGAAGAACGAGGGAACATTCCTGCATTCACTGGCAGTCAGTGCCCTCATGGTCACTTTCGGACGAAACCTCGGGCTGAGCGAGGATGCGGTGCGGATTCTCGGTTTGGGCGGCCTGATTCACGATCTCGGCAAAATGGTGCTGCCAACCGCATTGTTGCGTAAACCCGGAAAGGTGACAGTCGAAGAGATGGATCTCATTCGAACTCATCCGGAACGAGGCTACGAGATGGCGAAACGTATCGCTGGCATGCCCCGGCGTGTTCTCGATATTTGCCTTTACCACCATGAGAAATTCGATGGCAGTGGCTATCCGCACCGGCTGGCCGGGCCAGCAATTCCATACGTTGCACGCATTGCTGCAATCTGTGACGTCTACGACGCACTGACCTCGGTCCGACCGTACAAGCGGGCTTGGTCGCAAGCGGAGGCCATCGAAACGATGATGAGTTCCACCGGCCATTTCGATCCGGATCTTATGAAAGCCTTCGTCTCGAAGATGGTGATCAATGGCACGATCCACTGAGAATGTGCGCCACGCTCGGCAGATGCGGGATTTCGCCCGCGATTGAGCCCTGCCTAGTTTAGGAACGAGGGCTTCGGTTGCGGGTGGGCGCCCCAATCATCTTTGGCAGTTCCCGCACCGGCCTTGTGTCCTGACCGGCTTCGACATTAGCTAATGCCCTAAGCTGAGGCGCTGGCGCTACTCGTACAAGCGAATAGCGCCACCCAGGCCAGACTTGTTAGTGGCGTTCCGCAGAGAGGACGCTGTCACGGACTTTTCGCACGTCGTCCGCCGCGACGGGCGAGGCGTTGTTCGTCCAGCCACTTCGTACAAAGCTTGCCAAATCCGCAACCTCTCCGAAACCGGAACGAACGGCATGGCAGGGCGGTCAAGTATTAACTCGCCTTCGACCACCAGCTTGTCACGATAGTTGAGGCTCTTCGCCGTCTCGGCTGGACCGGGGTGCTCGGGCGAGGGCAGCATAAGCGTTACTTTTTCCCCTCTGTTGATGGGGTCGCCGCGGCGGGCCAATCGTTCGCTGGCTCCTCGACGTCTTCAGCCGGATCGGGTCACGGTCGTAAGCCAAGCGATGTTTTGCAATGACGTCTTGGAGCGTTTCGATCACCGTGACCGTTCGATGGCCCTCATTCGCAAACCGGTCGATAATCTCGGCGACAAGATCATCCAGACGCTTGAACAGTAGTTCGGCATTGTCGGGTCCATTTGTCACGATCTTCGCTCCTCAGATATCGATCCGCCGCTGCTGCCAGTCCTTATATGGCACCAATAGCTGTCCGGGAAATCGCTCTTCGATCGTGATCTCAACCATGGCGATCCTGACAAAGACCTCGCTGCTGTCACGGTCTTTGGAGGGGGTATTTTCGCTTTCGTCTTCGAGCTTTTGCATCAGCGCAAACAGTTCTTCGTCGGTCATCGCGGAAAGTTGGTCTGCAAACTCCGCAGCATCAAAGTCTTGTCCCTCTGCCATTGTCTGTCTGCTCCTCTGTCATCGATGGGTTTGGCGACAACGGACTAATCATCATCCAGTTCAATCCAGGCCGGGGCATGGTCGCTGGTGTGCTCCCAGGCACGCACATGTTTGTCGACACCGCAGGTCTGCAGTCGCTCCCGCAGTGACGGACTGAGAAGAAAATGGTCGATGCGCAGACCGGCATCACGCGCGAAGGCTTTCCGGAAATACTTCCAGAACGTATAGATTCGTTGTTCGGGATGCAGCAGCCTGACGGCGTCCGTCCAGCCTATGGCAATAAACTCGGCATAGGCGGCCCGTACTTACGGCCGAAACAGGGCATCGTCTCGCCAGCGCTCGGGTTTGTAGACGTCGAGATCGGTCGGCATCACATTAAAAGCGCCGACAAGGGCGACGGGCACATCAAGCTCCAACAGCCCCGCGGCATAGGAATGTAGCCGCTCGAACCAGCGGAGTTTGTAGTCAAACTTTGGCCCTGGTGCTGGATTGCCGTTCGGAAGATAAAGGCAGCCGACGATCATGCCATTGATGGTAGCCTCGATTTAACGGCTGTGACTGTCGTCGGGGTCGCCCGGGAGGCCGCGGCTTGTCTCGCGCGGCTCCTATCCCGGACAAGGACCGCAACGCCCTTCCAGCTCTTCTGACCATGCCAGATGGCGCCGTAGCCGGCACGCTCGATTTCCCGGCGGGGAAACTTCTCGTCCGGCGCCTTGAGTTCCTGCAGACAGACGACATCAGGCTGCGCTTCGGCCAGCCACCGCAGCTGCGCTCGCATTCCGGAAGCGGACATTTCCGCCCGAGTTGGTGACGATGGAGCGGACAAGCGAGCTATGGGCGAAAAAGAAAGCTGCGCCCGAGGCGCCGCTGCTGCTTTGATGGCGGCTTCTTCCTGTCGATACCGGAATTCATGCGATGCCAATCACCGAGGCGCGTACGAGACCTTTCGATTAATCACCGAGTAACAGGATAGCTCCATTAGTTCTCGCCCATGGTCACAAGAGAAGTAGGGCTCGTCAAATCACGTGGGACGCCGCCGCAACGGGCGGGGACATCCTCGGACCTAATGGAAGGCTGAACAAACGGCCAAGGTATCGGGACCACGACAAGATCCACATCAGCATCATCATTGTTTGTCGGAGGCGGTCTACGAAGGCGTCCCAATCCCGCTCTCTGTGATGGCGTCCTGGCCGGGTTCCGGATCTTTCATGATCGACCCATAAAGAGGACATCGCGTTGATTTCCCGCTGACCAACGGTTAGCCCTGCACTCGACCGGTGACGTACGTTCCATCACAGCGTCGTCCACCCTCTTGCCGATCAAACGTAAATTCGGGCGCGCATCGGCGATGAATGCAGCGTCTCCTCCTTCGGCACCTTATGTCTTTATCAAGCAAGTGATGGGATCGTCAAAACGAGCGCACATGCAAGGCGTTCCGATCTGGCATATTGTCTAATCTTCGACCGCCTCGGGTACAGCGTCTGCCAAAGCAAGACGCGCCAAATTTAATCTCCGGGCCAGATCGACATCCGCCAATGCCAAGATTTTAGCTGCAAAAATCCCGGCATTCGTGGCTCCTGCATCACCAATGGCGCAAGTCCCGACCGGTATTCCCTTGGGCATCTGAACAATGGATAGCAATGAGTCCAACCCTTTCAGTGATCGGGATTCTATCGGTACCCCGATTACAGGAAGATCGGTTAAGGAGGCTGTCATTCCAGGCAGATGCGCTGCATAGGCGGTGCCGGCGATGATGACTTTTATCCCCCGCTTTTGTGCATCAGCAGCAAATGAAAATAACCTCTGCGGCGTACGATGGGCGGATACGATCCTTGTCTCGTAGGGAATGCTAAAGCTATCAAGCACGTCCGTAGCATGCTTCATTGTGGGCCAATCCGAGCGGCTGCCCATAATAACGGATACAATCGGTGTAGGCACGTCTGTCATATAAACCGGCTCCTGTTTCCACCTGTTTTCACTACGAGCCGGATTTCCCGCTATCAAGCCCCAGCATAGGCTGACCTTTCGTTGCCGTAGAAAAATCAAGTCTTGACAAAAGATATAATAAACCACCTCCGGTAGAGTTTACGGGCGTGTTTTTTTGGGATTACCTCGTTAACTTATTAGATATCGCCATCTATACGGATATCGCTTAGACGAAATTATAGAACAATATTCGATATTTGAACGATTTTTTGACAAAATATAATCTTCAGGGTGGCTTCATGAAATTGTCACATTGACTTTCCCGCATTGCGATAGTCTACTAAATTTATAGAAATAGGTGGTTACATGGCTTCAGACGGTTTTCTTCTCAAGCAGCGGTACGATCAACAGCGGCGGTATCCATGGCAGCTCTCCGTCAGCACCCTTGACGACGATTATGCGCCACTTCGAAATCTCAAGATACCATTCAGCGAATTGCAATTTCGCGGCAAGCTGATCGTATTTGAGGGGATCGATGGTAGTGGCAAGTCAACGAGCTTGCAGTCTGCTCATGACTATCTCGAAAACAGCGGTATCGCGGTCGAAAAGCTTGACCTTCTTTCTCCGTTTTGCCGGCAGTTACCTTATTTCAGGTCATATGCGGACGATACTTCCGTCGCCTTTGATGGAACCGTTGATCAGCCTGCCTTAGGACTGGTGTGTCTTGCCGATCGTCTGCAAAGATTCCGATCACATTATTTCCGACTGCTTCGGGACGGCGTTTGGTTAATCTGCGACCGCTACGCCATAACGCCGATAGCCGAGGCGGCAGCACTCGGCGCAAATGCTGAAGATTTGGCTACGATGGTTAATGTTGCCTCGCGTTTACCGAGGCCAACTATCGGGTTCCATACCACAGCGCCAGAGAATGTCGTTCTCGATAGGATACGAGCTCGCCCAAAGGACAAAGGGAAAATCCTTGATCCTCGTTTCTATCGTCGCGCGATTCAATCGTTTGCGAGAACGAGTGCGGATAACGACTTCATAACAATCGATTCCACATTGGGGCAAGACACAGCAAATTCGCAAATTTTCTCAGCGATCGACGCTGTGATCACGCAATACAAACGCGAAATATTGATCGAAAAGGAGGCTTAGATGTCTGAAAAAATAGCCATTATTTCTGAAGAAGCTGAGGCGAGCCTTGAGGAAAAGAAGCAGATTGCCGCGGATTTGCTCGATAAACACAAGGTTCTGTTCGATGACTTCCCGCACCAAGGCATTAGATACCTTGATTTTTATCGAACCTTTGACAAAAATCCAAACGTGAGGAATGCAGTGATCGAATGCCTTCAGGGACGATATGAAGGAAATAAGATCGATGCGGTCGCAGGGATCGGTGCTGGTGGCTTCGGTCTCGGCGCAACGCTTGCCTATGTGTTAAACGTTCCGTTTCATCCAATCCGCAAGGCTAGCGATACAGTCTACGATGCATCGGAGGCCTCTGTCGGAATGGTTTACGCTGAGCGTAAACTGACATTGGCAAATGACGTCGTTGAGCCAGGTTCGAAGGTTGTTCTCATCGATGACACAGTCGCAACGGGCGGTACGTCGCTGGGTGCACTGAGCCTTCTCAGAAATGCTGGGGCGACGGTCGTGGAAGTCGCGACCCTTTTCGAAACGATCTCCAAGAATGGTCGCACAGCTCTGTCTCCCACACCTCTCTTCGCGATTCTCAGCCGAGACGTATTTTAATGGTGGAGGTTTCAGGCGCTCGGCATTTTATTGGAGACCACTTTGAAGCTGAGTTTGCTCCTGAATCTGTTTTCGTAGGGCTAGATAGTTATCGCCTGGAAAATGTTCTAGGACACTCGCTCAGTTGGGTGAGTTATACGCTTACGTCAAACAGCCCACCGCCTAATGACCGATGGTGGCTGGTATATTTGCCAGATGGAAATCGCTACGCGTTTACTCACTCCAAATCCAATCCGCTAGAATTCTCTCCGCATTTTTCCCTGACCGGCTTGGTGAAACTGGTAAGTGAGGGAGATGCGACGCTCTCTGGTAGCGTCGGATCGCTTCACATGTTTCGCGATGAGAACGACCACTTTCATTGTGTCGAACTATTCAAAGACACGACCCGTCTGCTGACAATGTACGGGAAACCGTTGTAGATTTCACGGGATTACGCGAATGGACAGCCCTGGCAGACCTCTGGACTATCCCAGTTTACGGAAACTTTTCGTCAACATTGGCGCTTTTCATCCAGATTCATATTCAATTGCTCCACTATATTATAAGCTTACGGGGCGGAGAGGAGCCATTGTCTATGCGTCGGATAAAAGTTGCTTTGTTCAAAGCAAGCATCCCCATAGCGAAGACTGCATCCTGATTTTCCCAGAAATCGGATTGCAGGCGGATTATGCCCTTACAGCAAGTATTCTCCCAGATTTGGTTGGGAAACAGAATGATATTCGCCTTGCTCGCTATACCGCGGGCGATTTGGAAAAGCTTGAAAACAAACTGGAATCCTCAGGAAGTGATATATCGGTCTCGATTATCAACGAGGAAGAACTCGACTGGAAATACCCTGTTCGGGTTCTCGGAACCCAAAAAGTCGCAACGTTGGACGGGCGGCAGTTCGCTAAGATAAGAAACAAATGCCGTAGGGCCGGAACGGACATTGAGGCGACCAGCATTGATGTAATGAGCGATCTAGCTCCCTTCCGAGCAACACTTCGCTTCTGGGAAGGTACGATGATCCTTGATCGCAAGGACACGCCCGAGATGACACAATTTTACGAGCACCTGTTCAGAATTTTGTCGACCCCGATTCCAGAAGTAGGTGGGCTTGTCTTCTTCAAGAGTGCTCGACCAGTTGGTTTCACAATATGGGAAAATATCGGGGCGGGTGTTGCAAACCTGTATGTAAACCTCTGCGATACGACCATCACGGGCCTATCCGACTTCCAGTTGGTAACTACGTGCCAAAGGCTTCACGAGCAAGGTATCGAAGCACTAAATATGGGAGGGTCTGAGCTGCCGTCTCTTGACGAATTCAAGAGTAAATATGATCCAATCGCCACAATAGATCTTTATTCCGCGCGAATATCGCAGCGCCGAAAGTTAAAGCCAGAGGTCGCCATCTCCGCTATTACCGATGGGTCCGACTATGTTATTTGAGCGGTTGTCGGACGTTTGTCGTCACCTTGCCCGAAATTTTGAAGCCGCTTTCGCGATTTCGTTGCCCTGGCAGGGGCGTCCGTCAGTGACCGCCTCACTTCGTCTGGTCGAGATCTCCTTTGTCGCAGGTTGTGACAAACATAAGGAACCCGCCCCAGTTGGGGGGCGAAACGCAGACAGTGTATCGGAGGGCCAGCGGTGACAAATTGGATGTCGGAAACAGATGTCATCCTTAGAGATCTGGAGTCTGAGCCGCTCCTCAACATTCTTAGATGGGCGAGTGGATCCCTAACTTTTGATGCTATTGCAGGGATCGAAGCTGCGGCTGTTGCGGAATATCTCAGGCAACATCGTATTGTCGGGCTTGGGCTACGTGCAATCGAGCATGCACCCAACGGATACGATGCCTCGCGTTTAAAAAGCATACTGCGCGAGGAGTTCGAGGCGATTCAAATACAGGTTCGCTCCCGAAACGAGTTGCTGGCCGAGTTGTCTAATGTGGCCAGCCAAGGCTTTATCGTTTTAAAGGGAAACACTGTTTCCCGCCTGAGCGGTGATAAGTATCTCGAACGCTTTTCATGGGACGTTGATCTTATCGCAGACGTTCCGGGGAGCCTTGGCGCTGAGCTCATAAGGTTCGGGAGTGAAGAGACTTATCTTCCGGCCACCCACGAGGAGATAAACATTCGTTTTCGCGAGCAAGACATCGACATACACCGACACTTCCCCATTTTCCGTGCAGAACATCCCGGTCGTTTCTCCAGTGGCAGCAGAGAAGATGCCTGGTCCGAGATTGGCGAACAGGCTTTGCCATACCAATTGCTTGCATCGGAAACCGTTTCTTGGAAACCGAGTGTGTCCACGTCCACTCTGCAACTTACAGCCACATATGCCGCTTTCATTACCCTCCAGCACATCTTTATTGACTACATACGGCTTTATCCGCCCATATTACGTTTCCGGCCCCGGGTTAGAGCGTTTGAGCTAATTGAGCTAGAAAAGCTGTTTTCCTTGCCATCTTTTGACCGTCGGCAGTTTCAAAAGCTCCTTACTCGCTTCGACTGCCTCGATTATTATACTCGTATCGTCAACTTGCACCGATCTACGTTTGCCGACGCAGCTCGAACCAATACCTTCCTTCTGACAGAAAAAGATCCGATTCTGGAGGAGGCCGGGGAGTGGTCTGAAGATTTCTTTGTTGCACTCGGTCTGAGGCGTCGACTTACCGTGGCGACAGCCGATATAGTGACAAGGCCCTTTTCGTTGGTAGAGGCCGTAGATCGCAGCAGTTTGAGCATCATTTCTCTTAACATTCCGCAAGTCCTTGCGCTTGGCCCTGATAGCGAACGATCTTTCAAGACAAGCTGGAAAGGCGAAAAATTTCCTGTTCGGATGTCTAGTTTTGCCCATGCCGATAATTTGAAGATAACACTTCATTTCGCGAAGAAGCATATCGCTCAGCCGGATGTATGGGTAAACCTCGATAAAAACTACTTCAGGAGTTATATAGATCCTAGGCACACCACATCACGCAACAGAAACGACAGCTACGATCTTTCAGGTTCGATTCAAATAACGGATGTCGCCGGGCGTTGGCAGGTCCATCTAGACATCAGATACCCAGAACAAAGTGAGTATTCGCATCTTATCACAGTCTTGATAAGAGACGCCGCAGGTGGCGCCAATGGCGTCTACGCTGAGGTAGTGGGCACGTTTAAAAATTGACGTCCCTCCTTTACGCGGCCCATAAATGCCTGAGAAGCGCGCTTTTTCACGGCGCGCTCGCCGTGGCATATTATCAGAGCTTGGGTTTCTCCCCGCAAGAAATCGCACTCCTGAGCTCGACATACTGGGCGACCTTTTCGCTTCTTCAGCTTCCTTCGGGTGGCTTTGCAGATCACTATGGTCCAAAAATCTCGCTGATTGCCGGTGGATTGGTCGTTTCGACAGCCTATCTCATTGAGGCATCTTCCATGCATATGGTTTGGTTTATCCTTTCGGCCATAATGCAGGGAGTCGGACAAAGCATGATTGCCGGATCAGATTCAACGATGATTTTCGCTGTTCTGAAGCATCAGGGAATGGAAAAGCGCTATAGTGAATACGAATCCAAGGCTTGGACTGGCAGACATCTCGGCCTGCTCCTGGGTTTGCTGGGCGGAGCAGCAATTTCGACCGTGTTCGGTTTTAGAGCAGTTTTCATCGCAAGCGCTTGCGCCATGTTTTTCGGCTCGCTAGTGCCTTTTGTTATAATGAAATTCGACTGGGTTACTCCGAGCCGACACAAGAAGGCCAAATCCGGAAATAATTATCTAAGACATTTTCAACTTGTACCCCTAAGCATATTGTCGCGGTTTTGCATAGTATATACTTTTGATGCCATTCTGCCGATATTATTCCAGATGACACTCATACATTTAGGCGTTAGTGCCGCCGTCGTCAGCGTATTGTTTGCGGTCATATTGATCTCGTCTTTGATGGGATACTATCTGTCATTGGTAACACGAAACCTTGATTTACGAATATCCTTTGAGATATTCACCCTAATCAACGGGGCGGGTATGGCCCTTGTCTCATTCGGCTTATGGCTTAGCACTTCTCTCTCTACCAGTATTGTCTTGCTGGGTTTCTCTTTGCTCGGCCTCACAAAAGGAGCTTACGCGCCGCCTTTCACCGCGCAAATACTACAAAGAGACGGAGGAGAAGATTCTTCTAAATCCCTATCTTTACTGTATTTTCTAGGCGGCTTGGCCGCGGCTGGAACCATCTATTCGACAGTGAGTCTGGCTGGGCTAACGTCCTTAACGAGCCTATGTATGCTGCTGGCTGTTGCCGCCTTCGGATCTGTCTTTTTTTCACATTTTGCTCACCTGCGCCGCGGTTAGTTCAAAATGAATACAACTTACCCCGAGGCCGCCGTCCGATGTGGTGCTGGGAGCAGTGTGTCAGCCGCGCCCCTGAAGCAGTGACTTTATGCCAAGGTGGCGCTTGCAACGAGGTTTTTCAAAGCGTCGTCGTGTGCAGGGTTTCCGCGTTATAGATAATCTTCGTCGCATGTCTGAATGCCCCGGAACCCAGCCGTTTCGCGACCAAGACAAACAACTAAGCGGGACGGCTGATACCCATACGCCGCATTTCCCGATAAACCGTGGACCGCCCAAGACCGAGTTGTTTCGCCGCTTCTGCAGGAGAAATGGGAGCATATCGCATTCTCCGGCGATTTCCTCTGGGAGCAGGCCGCTAAAAGCCGTTCGCGGAAAACACTTGTCGTCTCTGACAGAGCGCGGGCAGCCTGAGTGTTCTATTCCTGTTCACACCCAACCGTTGTTCAGCGGGGAACCAACGCGATGCGCTCATAAAGGGTCCGCTAGCAAGTTGCGGCCGCATCCGCTTCGCGTCGCGGTGATCGCGACCGGTTCCGGACACTGACGGGAGCCATCGAGCGGAAATGGCCCGCTCCAAAGATGGAGCCTCAGATGAACACCGATCTTTCGCTTGCGCAGAACCACGCCTTCCAGCTCGCCCGCACCCTGATGGTTCCAGTCACCCTGTTCAGGTCCGGCGACGAGTTCGGCGTTCTGCCGAGCGACGAACTCGATGACGAAGACGATATCGAGATCGTGCATGAATTCCATCCCTGGCCGGCCCATTGAGCCGGCATTTTTCTATCCGAGTGCCGCTTGCGAGCGGCAAGGGGCAAGGGAAGCTTCGCCACGCCTTGGCACCGACGGTAGGTGCCAAGCTGCAGATCAGCAGATTGCCATGGCGCGCCCTTGCCCCCTTTGCTCTTCGCGGACGCGGGAAACGGTCCCGCAAATTGCGGGGAAATGAATCTGGAGAGAAGGGCGGCGCCAAGAGCGCCGGGAAAATAATGGAGAAACAGAAACTGGAAGAACTTCGGGACCGTGTCCCGTGCGCAGCCTTGCTGGAACAGGCTGGCTTTGCCATCGACGTCAAGGAAAGCACCCGCAAGGCATTAAAATACCGGCGCGGTGCGGAAATCGTCATCGTCATCCATGGGGGGCGGGGATGGTTCGATCCGCTGTCCGACGCGAAAGGCGATATCTTCGGCCTCGCGAAGCATCTGGACGGCGTCTCCTTCGTCGAAGCGCTGGACCGGGTGGCCGACCTGGTCGGCGTCATCGCCAGGGATCTTGTTTGGTCTCGCCCGGCCGGGAAGCCCGCGCATAGCATTTCAATCCCGGAACGTTGGGCAAACCGACGTCGCCCTTGGCAGGGATCGATGACCTGGCGCTATCTGCGCGCTGAGCGCTACGTGCCGGTAACGATCATCCGGGAGGCCATCCAAAGTGACGTCCTTCGGGAAGGCCCTTACGGCAGCATGTGGGCCGCGCATGTCAATGACGATGGTGCAGTTACTGGGTGGGAGGAGCGTGGTCCCAGTTGGCAGGGATTTTCCGCAGCCGGTTCGAAGGTATTGTTTCGCCTTGGTTCTTCCGACGCCATGCGTCTTTGCGTCACCGAAGCGGCGATTGACGCCATGAGCCTTGCGGCATTCGAGGGGCTTCGCGAGTGCAGCCTCTACCTCAGCACTGGCGGTGGGTGGTCGCCGGCGACGCACGCTGCGGTTCGCAGGCTGGCCGCGCGTCCCGGTGCTGTTCTGGTCGCGGCTACCGATGCCAATAGCCAGGGCGAGACCTTCGCCGGCCGGCTTCGCGACATTGCCGAGGAGGTTGGCTGTGACTGGTTGCGACTGACGCCGCCTGCCGAGGACTGGAATGACGCACTGAAAGCGCAGGAAGAAGAAAAGAAGGAAAGGAAAGCGAGGGCAGGAAGAGGTGGCCTGCCGCATGCCCGCCGGCCGCATCAAGGGTGAAGCTTCGCCCGCTCGGTCGCGGCCCTTGACCCGTCCGGACGGAGAGGCGGCATGAGGGGAGGGGTCATGAAGGACTGAAGAGGATGGTGAGCCGGCAGGGCAGCACCGCACTTCGGTCCGGACAGGGCCAAAGGAGCCGTCAGTGAACACCTCTTCCCAAATCCGTAAAGTCTACCAGGGCACCGCCGACCGCCATCAGATGTTTCGGTTGTTCGATCGGCATGCACAGCGCCCAAACCGATTCGAGGGTGACTCGAGCATGCTCTATGCAGGCGAGTGGTTCGAAATCACCGAGCGAGAACACGACTATATGTTCGAGGTCCTGCCACCGCTGTGGATCCGGGGCTCGATGTTCGCAATGCGCGAATTCCTGACCGGATCCGTCACATCGGTGTTCTTCGCGCTGCGGATCGACGGGGTCATTCGTCACTTCCACGGATATTGTGATCTGTCATACGAGCGGTCGGTGGAAGAGATGCGGCTGGCGATTATCGTGCGGGAAACGCGCCCGGTGAGAGCGATGACGCGGGACGAGCGTCTCGAGCACATCTGGAGCACCACAGCGGACGCCTATCGCGGCTACTCCGATCAAACCTCCCCGCAATATCTGCCGGATCAGCGCGTCATCAGTCTCTACACCAAAGCTCGATCTGCCAGGTTGAAGCTGCTCGACGACCTGACCGACGACGAGATCGCCAGCAAACTGCCCGTCCAACTGCGCCATCTGCCCGATGCGGCAGCCGCAGCGTGAGGAGATGGGTGCCATGCTGTCCTTTCCGATTGAATCCGTACGGGCGGTGATCGCCCGCGGTTGCGCCGATGCAGAAGTAAACGGCGGTTATCGCAATCCCCACTACGGCCTTGATCCCGGTCGCGACGAACGGCCGGGCGTCTGGCTGATCGGCGATCAGGGTGTCTACCTGTGCTCGAACGGCAGACTGCCCGACGACGAGAGGCCTCTCGCTGCTTGTGCGCTCGAATGCGATCCCTGCACCAACGACGACTGGTTCGAGGTCAAGCGCAGGACTTTCGGGGAGATGACGGCGTCGAATTCATCGATGCCGCTCAGCTGGAGGCCATGATCTCTGCCTGCCCAAACGCCTGGCATCTTGGCGTCTGCTTCCAGCCGGACGCTATGGAGCTCTTCATCATCGAGTGGTCGTAACGTCCCGGCTCGCCGCGAGATCTTCAACATCAACCAGCGTCCCTTCGCCGCCAATCGTCTTGGCGGAACGATGACGCGCGCCTTCACAAGGAGAATTTATCATGAGCAACAATCCCTTCACGCTCGACATGTTTGGTAACACCGCGCTGTCGTCCGGCCTTGGACTCGGCGTCACCGCGTTTGGCAGCTTCTCGCCCGTCGCCGCCAATGACGACGATCCGGATCCCACGCCACCGGCGCCTGCGCCTGCTCTGGCAATTGCAGCTGCAGCTGCCCGGCCCGCCCGCCTTCGTGCAAATTTCTACCTTGAGGGCGACCGCGGGTTACCTTCGTCCTGGAAGGATCGTGCCCGTGCCAATGTTGCGGCCATCCTCATCGCCAATCACATCTCCAAGCAAGACCGGCCGGCGACGCCCAAGGAGCAGGCGCAGTTGATCCGCTTTACCGGCTTTGGCGCCGGCGAACTCGCCAACGGCATGTTCCGTCGACCGGGCGAGGTCGATTTCCGGCGAGGCTGGGACGATCTCGGATCGTCGCTTGAGACTGCCGTCTCTGAAGTAGACTATGCGTCGCTGGCCCGATGCACGCAGTATGCCCATTTCACGCCGGAGTTCATTGTCCGGGCGATTTGGGTCGCCATCCAGAGGCTTGGCTGGCGCGGCGGCCGCGTGTTGGAACCCGGCATCGGCACGGGCCTGTTTCCGGCCCTGATGCCGGAGGCTTATCGCGAAGCGACCTATGTCACCGGGATCGAGCTTGATCCGGTCACTGCCCGCATCGCCAGCCTGCTTCAGCCAAAAGCCCGGATCATCAATGGTGACTTTGCCCGCACTGACCTGGCACCGATCTACGATCTCGCCATTGGCAACCCACCCTTTTCCGATCGCAGCGTCCGCTCGGACCGTGCCTACCGGTCGCTCGGTTTTCGCCTGCACGACTACTTCATCGCCCGGTCGATCGACCTCTTGAAGCCCGGCGCGCTCGCCGCCTTCGTCACCTCGCATGGCACGATGGACAAGGCCGATACGACGGCGCGAGAGCATATCGCCAAGTCCGCCGACCTGATCGCGGCCATTCGTCTGCCCGAAGGCAGCTTTCGCCGGGATGCTGGCACAGATGTCGTCGTCGATATCCTGTTCTTCCGCAAGCGAAAGCCGGGTGAGCCGGACGGCGATCAGTCGTGGCTCGATGTCGACGAGATCAGGCCAGCAACCGACGACGAAGGCGCCATCCGTGTTAACAGGTGGTTCGCCCGACACCCCGACTTTGTTCTCGGCATCCACGCAGTGACCTCGGCGCCGTTCGGCGAGACTTACACCTGCTTGCCGCGCGTTGGAGAGGCTCTTGAGGCTGCTCTCTCCGCTGCTGTCGAACTTCTGCCGGCCGATCTCTATGACGGTGAACCGACGCCGATCGATATCGATCTGGAGGACGAACTCGGGGGGATCGTTGATCTCCAGCCGAGCGCCATCCGCGAGGGAAGCTTCTTCCTCGACCGATCAAAGGGGCTGATGCAGATGGTCGATGGCTCGACCGTGCCGGTCACCATGCGCAAGGGTCGCTCGGGTGACGGGATCTCTGAGAAACATATTCGGATCATTTCGAAGTTGATCCCGATCCGAGACGCGGTTCGTGGGGTGTTGAAGGCTCAGGAAGAGAACCGCCCATGGCGCGATCTTCAGGTCCGGCTGCGGATTGCCTGGTCTAGCTTCGTCCGCGACTTCGGGCCGATCAATCACACCACCGTCTCGATCCAGGAGGATGCCGAGACTGGTGAGGTGAAGGAGATCCATCGACGCCCGAACCTTGCACCGTTTCTGGACGATCCTGATTGCTGGCTGGTCGCCTCGATCGAGGACTACGACCTCGAAACCGACACAGCCCGTCCCGGTCCGATTTTTTCCGAACGCGTGATTGCTCCGCCCGCGGCGCCGACGATCACATCGCCTGCAGATGCGCTCGCCGTCGTGCTGAATGAGCGTGGTCATGTCGACCTCGATCATATCGCCGAACTGCTGCATCTCGACGTGTCCACGATTATCGCCGATTTGGGCGACGAAGTGTTCCGCGACCCGTCCGATGGATCCTGGCAGACGGCCGACGCCTATCTTTCCGGCGCGGTGCGCACCAAGCTCGTGGCAGCACAAGCCGCGGCCGAGCTGGATCCTGCCTATGAGCGCAACGTGCGAGCGCTTCAGGATGTTCAGCCGGCCGATCTGCTACCCTCCGACATCACCGCCCGTCTGGGCGCCCCCTGGATCCCGGCCGCCGATGTCGTCGCCTTCGTCGAGGAGACGATGGAAGCCGACATCCGCATTCACCATATGCCGGAGCTCGGCTCCTGGACGGTGGAGGCGCGTCAGCTGGGCTATAGCGCCGCCGGTACGTCCGAATGGGGCACCAGCCGCCGTCATGCCGGCGAGCTGCTCGCCGACGCCCTGAATAGCCGCGTTCCACAGATCTTCGATACGTTCAGGGACGCCGATGGTGAGCGCCGGGTGCTGAATGTCGTCGACACGGAAGCTGCCCGCGACAAGCTGCAGAAGATCAAGCAGTCATTCCAGCAATGGGTCTGGACCGACCCGGATCGGGCCGACCGGCTGGCGCGCGATTACAATGACCGTTTCAACAACATCGCGCCGCGAAAATTCGACGGCGATCATCTGCAACTCCCGGGCGCCTCTGGCGCCTTTACTTTGTATGGTCACCAGAAACGCGGCATCTGGCGGATCATCTCGGCGGGTTCGACCTATCTCGCCCATGCCGTTGGCGCCGGCAAGACGATGACGATGGCCGCCGCGATCATGGAGCAGCGCCGGCTCGGCCTGATCGCCAAGGCGATGCTGGTCGTTCCTGGCCATTGCCTGGCTCAGGCCGCGAGAGAATTTCTGGCGCTCTATCCCGCTGCCAACATTCTCGTCGCAGACGAAACGAACTTCACCAAAGACAAGCGCGCCCGCTTCCTCAGCCGCGCCGCAACCGCCGTCTGGGATGCCATCATCATCACGCACTCCGCGTTCAGGTTCATCGGCGTGCCTTCGGCCTTCGAGCAACAAATGATCCAGGATGAGTTGCAGCTCTACGAGGATCTGCTGACGAAGGTCGAAAGCGACGACCGGGTGTCGCGCAAGCGGCTGGAACGGCTGAAGGAGGGATTACAGGAGCGGCTGGAAGCGCTTGCCACGCGCAAGGACGATCTGCTGACCATCTCGGAAATCGGTGTCGATCAGATCGTCGTCGATGAGGCGCAGGAGTTTCGCAAGCTCTCCTTCGCCACCAACATGAGCACCTTGAAAGGCATCGATCCGAACGGTTCGCAGAAGGCCTGGGACCTGTATGTGAAGTCCCGCTATATCGAGACGAAAAACCCCGGTCGCGCGCTTGTGCTCGCCTCCGGTACGCCGATCACCAACACGCTTGGCGAGATGTTCTCGATCCAGCGGCTGCTGGGTCACGATGCCTTGCGCGAACGCGGGCTACACGAGTTCGACGCCTGGGCGTCGAACTTCGGTGACGAGAAGACGGAACTCGAACTTCAGCCGTCGGGCAAATACAAGCCGGTCAGCCGCTTCTCGTCCTTCGTCAATGTGCCGGAACTGATCGCCATGTTCCGCGCCTTTGCCGATGTGGTGATGCCGGAGGACCTCAAGGCATATGTCAGGGTGCCCGACGTTGCGACGGGCAAGCGGCAGATCCTCACCGCTGCACCCACCCCAGCATTCAAAGCCTACCAGAGGATTCTCGAAACCCGCATTAAAGCGATTGAGCAGCGCGAGGACCGGCGCAGCCTGGAGACGATATTCTGCTGTCGGTCATCACCGATGGCCGCCATGCGGCGATCGACCTGCGCCTGGTCATGCCGGCAATGGACGACGAGCCGGATAACAAGCTCAATCTGCTGGTGCGCAACGCCCACCGCATCTGGAAGGAAACATCGCAGAACGAATATGTTCGCCCCGATGGCAAGCCCTATGACCTGCCCGGTGCTGCACAGATGATCTTCTCCGATCTCGGCACCATCAATGTCGAGAAGAGCAGGGGCTTCTCTGCTTATCGGTGGATCCGCGACGAGTTGATCCGCATGGGCGTGCCGGCGTCAGAGATCGCCTTCATGCAGGACTTCAAAAAGACCGAGGCCAAGCAGCGGTTGTTCGGCGATGTCAGGGCCGGAAAGGTTCGCTTCCTGATTGGATCATCGGAGACCATGGGCACCGGCGTTAATGCACAACTTCGCCTGAAGGCGCTCCACCATCTCGATGTGCCGTGGCTGCCGTCGCAGATCGAGCAGCGCGAGGGCCGGATCGTCCGCCAGGGTAACCAGCACGACGAGGTCGAGATCTACGCCTATGCCACGCAAGGCTCACTCGACGCCACCATGTGGCAGAACAACGAACGCAAGGCGCGCTTCATTGCAGCCGCTTTGTCCGGCGATACGTCGATCCGGAGGCTGGAGGACCTGAACGAGGGGCAGGCCAACCAGTTCGCCATGGCCAAGGCCATCGCCTCAGGCGACGAGCGCCTGATGCAGAAGGCCGGACTGGAGGCTGACATCGCTCGTCTGGAAAGGCTGCGGGCGGCCCATGATGACGATCTCTTCGCCGTGCGTCGGCAGATCCGCGACGCCGAGCGCGAGATCGAAACCGCCAGCCGTCGCCTTGGCGAGATCGCAGTTGATATCGAGCGGCTTGTGCCGACCTCAGGTGATGCTTTTGCGATCAACGTCAAGGGCGAGACCTATAGAGAGCGTAAGGAGGCGGGGAGGGCGCTGATGAAGGAAATCCTCACCCTCGTCCAGTTGCGGCATGAAGGGGAGATTCACATTGCTTCCATCGGTGGCTTCGATCTCGTCTACGATGCCCAAACGTTGGGGCGTGGTGACAATTACCACTATCAGACCCTGCTTCAGCGCACCCGCGCCGATTACGAGATCGAATTGCCGGTCACCGTCACGCCGCTCGGCGCCATCGCGCGCCTCGAACATGCGCTCGACGGGTTCGGGGAGGAGCGGGAGCGCTATCGCCAGCGGCTGGAGGAATACAAACGCCGGCTGATCTCCTACCAGTCACGGCAGGGTGGCGCCTTTGCATTCGCGCATGAACTGGCGGAGAAGCGCCAGGCGTTGCGAGAGGTTGAGGAGGCGCTGGGAAAATCGGCGCGCGGTGATGTGGAGACGAACGAACTCGCCGCATGAGATCACCTCCATGAGGCGCGGCCCGCTGCGGCGAACACCACGGTAACGAGGCCTAGCCGAACCGCGCACGGTTTGTCGTTGAGAAGGCCCTACAGGCTTCCCAAATGCCTCGTTTTCGCTAAAAAGTCTGTCATGATTAAATCCGAGCTTGTTGATCTCCTTGCCGCGAGAAATCCATACCTCCATCGTCGCGATGCGGAGAATGCCGTCGATGCCGTCCTCGATGAAATAACGGGCGCTCTTGAACGCGGTGATCGCGTCGAGATCAGGGGATTCGGGACCTTTGTTGTGCGGCATCGTCCGGCACGCTCGGGGCGCAATCCCCTCAACGGCAACGCGGTGTTCGTTGAGGAAAAATGGGTGCCGTTTTTCCGCGCCGGCAAGGAGATCAAAGATCGTCTGAATATAGCGGAAGAACCGCGTGGCAAGGAGTAATCGTTGATCGAATATTCGAAACACGTGTTATGCGAGGCCCTTCCCGAGGACGTTCGTGCGACGGTCGAGATGATGGCGTTGGAATTTCTGCCCGAAACCTGGCCCGTCCGGTTTGTCGCGCTTCTCTCGATGCTGGAGGACATCACAAGCAAGGTCGAAGAGGTCCACCGGCCGTATGTGGTCAACAACTGGGTGGTCATCGTCAGCGGCTTGCTCGAACATTTGCCACGTGATCTGGCCTCGCCGGAGTGCCTGGCCCTGGTGCGTCACAGTGTACTTGACCGTTTTCGGCAAAGCGCCATTCAACAATCGCCGGACGTGGAGCAGCAGAACGAGATCTTGCGGCGTGAATATCCGCAATGGTCGATCGCCGAAGATCTGCTCCGCGATTATGAAATGTGGTCCGCCAAACAATCGCAGATAAAGCCCAGCTAGCAGGGAGAAAGATATGCCGACAGGCAAGGTCAAGTGGTTCAATGCCACCAAACGGTTTGGCTTCATTACGCCGGACGATGGTGGTCCGGATGTTTTTCTGCACCTGAGCAGCATAGCCGACCCGGCCTGTCCCACGCTTCAGCCTGGTTTGCGGCTTCACTATGGTGTCGAGCAAAAGGGCGGCAAGGTCACGGCGAAAGACGTGCGCCCCGCGCCGGTTGAAAAGGCTGTGCACCACGCTCCTGTCACTCCGCCTCAAGGCGAGGAGGCGTTCAGCGACGCGTTTGAGCGGGAATGGGGCCTACGCCGCGGATAACCCGGTCCTTAAGCGCACCCCGCCAGTCACGAGCGATGCTCAAAAGTCCTGATTTGCAACGCTGCGCCAGTGACTGGCATAAACGAGTTCCGTCGGGAATTCTGCAGGGCATAGAGGTAGAGCGCGTGGGCATCGAAATAGCAATCAGAGACGCGACGCCGGATGACCGGGAGGCAATAACCTCACTTCATGTCCGGGTCAGCAAACGGGCATATGCGGGTATGCTCCCGGCAGATTATCTGGCAGAGATAATGCCCGATGAAAAAACTCGCCTCTGGGAGAAGCGCCTTTCGCAGGGCTCAGACCCTGAGAGATTGCGTGTGACCCTGGCGCATTTTGACAACGAACTGGCGGGCTTTTCTTGCTTCCTGTTTGATCACGAAACGCAGTTCGGGACATACCTCCATAATCTGTATGTCGACCCCGCTTATCAGGGGAAGGGTGTCGCCCGCA
This sequence comes from Agrobacterium tumefaciens, assembly GCF_005221325.1. Lineage (NCBI taxonomy): Bacteria > Pseudomonadati > Pseudomonadota > Alphaproteobacteria > Hyphomicrobiales > Rhizobiaceae > Agrobacterium > Agrobacterium tumefaciens. The sequence goes on from NZ_CP039893.1 coordinate 104,528, forward strand.
GCCTGTTGTCGGCGGGTATTCAGCGGTTTTCACCGCAACAAAGAAACCGGCCTGTACACCTGCTGACTCTGGCCGACAATCATCCAGCGCGCCGGTTCTACGAGAAATTAAATGGCCAGATCGTTGAGGAAAAGCGAAGCGTGATGGCCAGCTACCCGGACTTGATTTTCGTCCGATACCAGTGGCGGAGCGCTCACGAACTGACCGCCACAAACTTCAATCCGGTGTGGGATTCCTAAAGTCCGGGCGATTCAAAAGTCGATCATAAACTTCGGGCATGTTCGTGCATTTTACAGCAAGGACAAAGTCAGGGGCATGCGTCTGTTCACCCTCATTATAGCGCCCTCGCTATCTCTCTTTTTCCAGAAGGAGCCAACGCTCAATCATCTCGAAAATAGTTCACCGTGCCGACAGCCTGCGGCGGTGTTTTGGTCGAAACCTCCGGGATTGCGCTAACGCAATCGGCCCTGCCATTTTGAACTTACGCAGAAGAAAAGGGGGGTGGAGCCTCATTTTATGACGAGATAGGGAAGGTTGAGTAGGGCAAATGAATTTCTAGGTCCTGAATAAAAGGCGGACCAACGTGTCTAGGACTTAGCAGGTCTGAGGACTTGGATATACTCCTGCAAACCCCTTGCGAAAAACTCGGTTCCTGCAAAAAATATACCGTAAGCGGATGCCGCCAGCATCAATGTAAACACGATTGTGAAGCTGCGAATAACGTATCTTACGTATTTTATATCCGCGTGCTTTCTGTCCAGTCGGCCAAATTCCATGATGAAAACTATTATATTTGCGAGTACCAGAAAAAAGAAGATAATGATCAACACGAAAGCCGAAAGGCGCAGCACAAATATCTGATAGGCAGGGTGTCCTTCGCCGACGTTCAGGAAGTGAAGCATGCCGCCAATCCCGGCGCCGACCAACGCGCATGTTGCAAGAAGCGTTTGGACGAATGGCTGCCATCGTATGGACTCTCGCTGTTCAGATGTCTGTTGCTTCATGTCCCGGTCGTTATCCATTCTGCGCCCCTAAACGTTATGATGAAGACGGGGGTTTATGGAATCGGATAGAACATATCAAGAACATATATGAGCAAGATGTGGGAATTCTACAAATCTGGGGCTCTGGACACAGGGCATGTCGTCCCTATCGTCAGGCAACGCCAAGCAGTATGGCGACAGTCAGAAAATCGCGGCGCGGGCCTGCCTCAATAGTGAATAAATGATAGCCGGAACCCTCAGTTTTTCGTGTTCGCTAGGCACTGCCCCCTCAACGCTGGACATCGCGTTCTCGATTTGGGTTGCGGCCCGGGTAGTTGCCAGCCGTTGCCTTTTGCATACGTCTCAGGCCAGTAAGCCGGGGCGAACGTCTTATCCGCCTGGCGATCAAGCTGACGAGGCGCAACTCACGGCGATCCGGGAGGCGATCACCGACGCGTTCAAGAAGGGCAACGGCGTGTTAGAAATCAAGAATGAAAGCGGCATGTTCATCACCAGGAAGTCAGCCTGAACAGTCGCAGAGTTCGGTGTTTTTGCATCAGCGCTTGATAGTGCTGATGCTAATACGCTAGGATTTCCGGATCGACCGAGTGGCAACTAGGGTTCCGGACGGCAGCGCCGTCGCTGGACCGAGCGTTGCAGAAACCGTGGGTGTTCCACGGCTGCACCCGAGGGGCAAAATCCCAGAGGAGGAGAAGTCGAGATCAACCAGCGCCGTTGGCGCATAAGGAGGTCTCGATGGCGTTTGCCTCGCTGCTACTTGTTGTCCTTGCATCCTTCATCCATGCAAGCTGGAATCTTCTCGCGAAACGGGCCGCATCGGTGGGCCCGATATTTGTCTTTGCCTACAATCTAATTGCCTGCATCTCCTATGCGCCATGGGTGCTGTATTTGCTCATGACTGGCGACGGCGTAGTTTGGACGTGGATCGGCGTCGGCTTCGTCCTGACAAGCGGCCTGATCCATTTAGCTTATAGTTTGTGCCTTCAACGTGGATATCAGGTTGCTGACCTGTCAGTGGTCTATCCAGTTGCCCGAGGCACTGGCCCGATGCTTTCGACGCTGGGCGCATTCTTGATCCTCGGGGAAATACCGTCTGGGCAAGGTATCATCGGCCTGTTCTTCGTTGTCGCCGGGATCGGCCTTATTGCCACGCAGGGTGATCTGTCCGCTTTTCTGCGTCCGGGTGGGCAAACAGGCGTTCGTTGGGGTGCTGCGACAGGTGGTCTGATCGCATCTTATACGGTGGTCGATGCCTATGCCGTCAAAACCCTTGGTATCGCGCCGGTGGTGCTGGACTGGTTTTCGAACCTGCTCCGGTTCGTCCTTCTGGCCCCGCTCGTCATCGCAAATCCGCGCCGGGCTATCGGGATGATGCGGGGCTACTGGTGGATTGCGGTTGGTGTCGGATTGCTATCGCCGCTGTCTTACATCCTCGTGCTGGCCGCGCTGACCTCGGGGGCGCCGCTCAGCCTCGTCGCCCCAATGCGCGAAATGTCGATGATGGTCGGCGCACTCATGGGCATGGTGATCCTGCGCGAGAGGGTCGGGCCGTGGCGGCTAGCGGGCTGCGGGGTACTGATCGTCGGTGTCATCCTCCTGTCAGGAGGTTGAGCGAATGTCATGGTTTTTCAGGTTGCCCCCGGCATCTCCAGCGCCGTGCGCTCCACAAAATCGACGACGATCAGCTTGATAATCCGGGATCAGTAGAAGCGCGGGCATGCGGGAAAGCGCAAGCCGTGCTGGCGATACCAATCTGCTTGTCGCGGAAATCCTATGACAGGTCTGATTTTCTAGCTGATCGTCTACATCCGTAGGCCTTTCGGTAAGAGGCCGCCGTTGTTACGCTCGCCGGATACAATCAAGCAGCAGGAGACCGACGTGACAAAGCAGGCATTCATTATCGGTGGAACCGGGCAGATCGGCCGTGCGATTGGTCTGAAACTGTTGAAAGAGGGTTGGGGCGTCACCTTTGCAAGTCGCATTGGTAACATTCCCGATGAGGCCCTCGGCTTCGAAGCCAAGGCAATCTCTCTGGACCGTGACCAGCCTGGCGCGTTGGGACGCGCCATCGGTACCGGCGCGGATGCTGTGATCGACACCGTGGCATATGACGAAACGCACGCAAATCAACTGCTCGACATCCAGGCGTCCGTTGGGCAGTTCGTGGTAATCTCGTCATCCAGCGTCTACCGCGACAAGACCGGCAGGACCCTCGATGAAGCGCGGGAGAACGGCTTTCCCGATCTTCCGGACGGGATGACGGAGGACCAGCCAACCGTCGAGCCCGGTCCGCAGAACTACTCGACAAAGAAGGTGGCGGTGGAAAGACTGCTGCTTGACGGCGCGAAGCGCCCTGTCACCATCCTGCGGCCTGCCGCGATCCACGGAACGCATTCCACCCATCCCCGCGAATGGTGGTTTGTGAAACGCATGATGGACGGACGCGAAATCATACCCCTCTGCTTTAACGGACGAAGCCGTTTCCATACGACCGCCGCACGCAACATAGCGGAGGTTACCTGGCGCGCCCTTGCCGCCAATCGGAAACTCATCCTCAACATAGCAGATCCTGTAGCCCCGACCGTGCATGAGATCGGCTCCCACATCGCCGAGGCCATGGGATGGACGGGGACCTTACTGCCGATCGACATGGGCGATCCACGCCTTGGCTCGCCCGTCGGCTGGACACCATGGTCCGTTCCCGCTCCATTCACCTTGAACACCGACGCTGCACGGCAGATCGGATACACGGCTGCCACCGACTACTCGCGTTCAGTTGCAGCCACGTGCCACTGGCTTCGAAGCTCAGCCGACAAGGACTGGCGGGAGCGATTTCCCATACTGGCTCGCTACACCGTCCCGCTGTTTGATTACGACGCGGAAGATGCTTTCCTCCGGACCTACCGGGTTCCCATTTGACGAAAAACCAACGGTACAGGCTGACTGTATTGCAGGAGGTATTATATGAAGAAGGCGATTATATTCGACTGTGAGTTTCTTTGCATTGAAGGATCACAACGCCGGTTTTGGTGCGCTGCGATCGATCCTGATCCCATCATAGCTCAAGTCGGAGCGGTCAAGCTCGGTCTCGAAGGGGATTACCCTATTCTGGAAACCTACAAAGCATACGTGCTTCCCATTGACCGATATGGCAAACGATACCCTCTCGATGCTTATTTCACGAACCTGACCCGCATAACGGAACAGAACCTCGAATGCGAGGGTGTTACCCTGAAAGATGCGCTATCAGGTATCGAAAGATTTTCAGATGGGGCGCAGCTTTGGTCATGGGGGAAGGACGAACTGAACATGGTGGCGATCAGCTGCTATGTCGCTGGCATTCAAGCGCTAATTCCCGCCCATCGTTTTGACAATGCCGTCAAGCTCCTGCTCGCGGCAGGAATGCCGATCGAGGATTTGGCAAGGACGCCGAGCAACAAGTTGGCCGACTACTACAATGTAGAGCATCCACCCTTGCAGGGCCATGATGCACTCGATGATGCGCTTTCGGTTTCGTACACCTTGCAATATCTCTTGAAGGCCGGAAAGTTGCGGCCTGATATATTCGTGGCTGGGTAGGCAGTCGCGTAAATGGTGTTTTTGGCAGCGCTTGCAGAAGCCAGGTTTTCAATCGAGCGAGGACCGGAATGTCTGCGACAGGCGCACCGTTGACAATTTTTGAAAATTTGCCCTCATTGTCGTGTCTCAACCTCAACTGGAAAGAGACAGCAATGCGCAAATCCTTCTATGCCTCCCAAAGCTTCTACTCTGAACCTGGGCCATATCGTGAAACATTGATGCGCTGTGGCGCCGAGCCCAAATCAATGCCGGGTGGATCTGCTCATTCATGCAGCATCCTCGCGGGCCTGAGTCCAAAGAGCGAGGCTTTACACCTGAACAGACCGACGATCTGGAGCTTCGTTGCGTGGCCGAGATTTTGTCCGTCGTCGTAGAGCGCAACTTACTTGATGGCGACGATGCGCTGCAAAAAGTCGGCGGCGTCTGCCGGGATTTTGCCATCCTGGCGGCCAGTATCTTTCGCGAGCGCGGTACCCCCGCTCGCCTCCGCGTCGGTTTTTCCGACTATCTGGTGCCTGAACGTTGGGAAGATCACTGGCTTTGCGAATGGCATGACGGCGGGCGCTGGAACAGACTCGACGTGGAGTTTGCAGCTGTCGACTGCGTTTCTTTCGATCCCCTGGACGTGCCGCGCCAGCGGTTCCTGACAGCGAGCGAGGCATGGTTTCGGATCAAAGACGAGCCGGAGATCGCTTGGCGATTTGGCGTTTCGAGCCTCAACCTTGGCGGCCAGCGGTTCGTCGCGGGAAGCCTGTTTCGCGAGATCGCAGCCCTTCGTAAGCTTGAACTGAAACCATGGGATTATTGGGATTTATCAGAAGACCTGTCCCGCGTTTCAACCGAGTGGTCGCAGGAGACGCGGACAACGCTCGATCAACTCGCTTCACGGCTGCGGAGCGCCGATGTCGACGCGGACAGCGAGCCTGGAGCTATAGCGGACTGGGCCTTACCAAAGAAGGTTATCAGCTTTCCTCGAGGCGAACCCATGCCTGTCGTGTTGCGGAACTCCTGATTTTGCAGCGCCGCAAAGCCCACCTAAAGATCGAGCACCATCCGCAGTTGCGCGACAATCTTGGTTAAGGCGCTGGGTTTTAGCGTCCAGCCAGCTGCAAAATTGCCGGACTACTCTGGCTTCCGACCGGCGCTGGTAACGATAAGCACCGATCTCAACCGGTTCATACCCTGGCAGGGCCACCAACGCGCCGGATCGTATTTCCCTGGCGGTGAGGATCGGCGGCGCTAGCACCATCCCGAGACCGGCCACGCAGGCATGAAGCGCTGCATCGTCCGTGTCAAATTCATGGGCGAAAGAAAGCTCTGCCAGGGAAATATCAAGCGCCTCACACCAAAGCTTCCAGTCCCAATTCCCGGCAGCACATTGGAGAGCTGGCAAATACTGAACGGCCTTTCCCCGACCATCGGAGCTTTTTGCGAGCAAGTTTGGAGACACGACAGGACGGCTCGAATCGCGTTTAAGCAATTCCCAGTAGATGTTGCAGGATAAGGTCGCGAAACTCCGAGTTCTGCGGGCCGAAATTCCCCTGATGATTCAATGGCGGCTGTTTTAACGCAAACGTCAGGAGCGAACTGAAAGAACAAGAAGAAGCAAGGAGAGAAAACCTTATTCGCACACCGGCCGTCTCGCCGCCGCTGTCGCTCAACCGCTCCCTCCTCAACCCTGTCCGTAGTTCTCGCAAGGCTTCGCCCCGCTCGAACTGACGGGCAGGGCCGCTCGGGCGCAGTTGCGCCGGTCCGTCCGCTCTGCGGTCCGGGAATTGTCTTCGCAAAGAAGTGAAGACAGGAAGGGGTGGCGATCCGCCGCCCCGAAACCCGGAAGGAGCAAATTCCATGCAGATCCTCAAGCTCGATCCCCGTGCGCTGAAGAACAATCCCGACGATGCGCGCCGCTCGAAATCTTCACCGCAGGCCGATGCGCTGCTGCTGGCGACGGTCAAGGCCGTCGGTATCATCCAGCCACCTATCGTCGCGCCGGAAACCGATGGCGGAAACGGCTACATCATCCAGGCGGGGCACCGGCGTGTCGCCCAGGCAATTGCCGCGGGCCTCGAGGAAATCGACGTGATCGTCCGCGAGGCGACCAATGACAACGGCGCCATGCGCTCTATGGTCGAAAACATCGCCCGTGAGCCGCTCAATCCTATCGACCAGTGGCGCGGCATCGAACGGCTGGTCGCCCTCGGCTGGACCGAGGAAGCGATCGGCGTGGCGCTCGCCCTACCGGTCCGCCAGATCCGCAAACTGCGGCTTCTCGCTAATGTTCTGCCGGCCATGCTCGACCATATGGCGCTCGGCGACATGCCGAACGAGCAGCAACTGCGCACCATCGCCGCCGCGTCGATCGAGGAACAGAAGCAAGTCTGGAAGGCCAACAAGCCGAAGAAGGCCGAACGCGCCGACTGGTACAACATCTCACGGGCGCTTTCGAAGACCCGCATGTTCGCGAAGGATGCGAGCTTTGGCGACGATCTCGCTGCCGCCTACGGTATCGAATGGGTCGAGGACCTGTTCGCGCCGGCCGATCAGGACAGCCGCTACACGACCAATGTCGAGGCCTTCCTCGGCGCCCAGCAGGAATGGATGACCAGCAACATTCCCAGGAAGGGCGCGATCGTCGAGGTCAATAACTGGGGTCAGCCGGAACTGCCGAAGAAGGCCGAGCGCATTTACGGCAAGCCGTCGAAGTCCGACCATATCGCCATGTATCTTGACCGTGACGGCAAGGTGCAGTCGGTTGCTTTCCGCATGCCCGAAGACAAGAAGAAGAGTAAGGGTGATGCTTCCGCTGGTAACGATGCGGCAGGATCAGTCGATGATCCGATCATCGACGCACCGAAGCCGCGCCCGGATGTCACCCAGAAGGGTCAGGACATGATCGGCGACTTCCGCACCGATGCCCTGCACGAGGCACTCGGTCGCGCTCCAATCGAGGACGACATGCTGATGGCGCTGCTTGTTCTTGCCTTCGCCGGTCGGAACGTCCGCGTCGATTCCGGCGTCAGCGACAGCGTGTACGGGCCGAAGCGCTTCGGGCGCCATGCCGCCCGGCTGCTCTCCGAGGACGGCAAGCTCGCCTTCGACATGGAGACGGTGCGTATCGCTGCCCGCTCGGTGCTGATCGACGTGCTGTCATGCCGGCGCGGCATGTCCAACAGTGGCGTGGTGTCGCGTATCGCCGGCGACGCCATCGGCGCCGACAGCTTCCTGCCCAACATGGGTTCGGAAGATTTTCTGTTGTGCCTGTCGCGGCAAGCGCTGGAGGCGGCGGCGAAGGAGGCAAACGTGCTTCCGCGCCAGAAGGTGCGGGAGACGCGGGCGGCTCTTGTCGGTCATTTCGGTCAGGAACGCTTTGTCCACGCTTCCGCGCTCTTTGCACCCGACCGCCAGGACGTCACCGATCTGATCAAACACGGCGAGGCTGTGGACGATGAGGAAGAGGCCGAAACTGAGACGGCGGACGTCGAGGAGGAGCAGATCGAGGAAGAGGGTGATCCCTCCGAGGGTGAGGGCGATCTTCCCGTTACGTTTGGCGATGGTCCCGAGACAGATGAGCCAGACGAGGAACAGGACGCTTACGGGATCGCCGCGGAATAGCCGCTTCCAATTCCTCTCCCAATGCAGCCCCGCCGCCGTTGGTCTCCATCGGCGGCGGTTTTGTTTCCAGCACCCCTCAATTCAGGGAGAAGTCGCATGTCTGCACATCTCGCATTTCTGGCACCGATCGGCGCCATCCTTCAATGGTCCGACAGCACGCCGCGGCCACCCGAACGGCATCGCAAAAAGCTGTCCGCCTGGAGGACCAACAACAGCTCCGGCCGGCTGATCCGCAAGCAGGACGAGCGCGCCGCCGGCAGCATCATCCTGCCGGCAAACGTCACGCTGCACGAAGGCGATTTTGGCGGCGGCGGTGTTATTACCATCCGCATCCACCGTACGTTCTCGCTTGAAACCCAATTGACGTTCCGCGTTGTCGAGCGTCCTGCCACAGGCAGTTGCCCCACGTGGAATTGCGGCGCATGGAGGACGCCTGCCGGCAGACGCGGCACCAGATCGGCATGATCGAGCGTCAGATCATCCGCAAGATGACCGCGCTGATACCATCGCTTGGCGCGCGCAAGCCCAGGTATCGACGTGGCAGACCGCATGAGCCGGACGCGTTCCTCAACCGCTATCGCACCAATCTTGCCGCCATCACCGCCGAGCGCCAGCCGGAAATCGATGCACTGTCGCGGAAGCTCGCGCGGCAGGAGGCGGCAATCGCATCGTTACGTGTCCGTGCAGCTCTCCCCAGCAACGCTGGCCAAATGGGGCAGCGATCCCAGCGGTAACGTCCGGCGACCTTGGCAGCTCGGCAAGCTACGGAGGGCGGATCGTCGGGGCTGGCGTTGGTCTTGCATGGTTTCCTCTCCACTTCGGCATCCGAGGTTTGCCTCTGGCCGTTCCGTCCTTCGGTTTCGTGGCGGTCTGAACCAGCGCCCGTTCGGTTCAAGGCCGCTGTCGCGCCGCGGGGCGGCCGGTCATGCCGCTCTCGACAAAGCAGGCACGCGGGCTTCGCAAGGGCTTGGGCAGCCCCGCTTGACCGCATGCCTTCTTCGCTCGATCTGGCCTGCCCGGACCCTGATCCGCCCGGATTGCGCCTGTTCCTTGTCGCCGCACCGAAGGACGGAACGGCCAGGGGGCCGACGCTTCGGCGAAGCAAGAAGGAAACCAATCATGGCAAAGTCCACCACCCAGTCCCGCCAATCAACCCGCCCCACCGCGCGCGTCGTGCCGCTGCGCAAAGGCGCCACCCTAGAAATGGTCCGCCTTACATGCCCCGATGAAACACAGGCGCTCCGGATCGCCGAAAGTTTTGGCACCGCCATTCTCGATAGCGACGGCATCCGCGACATGCACGAGCGCCTGATCGTCGAGACCGCCACCGCCCTTTCCGATGGCCTTGGCGAACGGGCGATGCAGATCCATCTGCAGCGCATCGTCGGCGCCTATGTCGGGTCGGCCCATGGCGCCGGCCAGTTCTACTCCCGCGCCGTCACTGAGGCGCGGGACGCCACCGCCAAGAGTGCTGCGGATGCCCGTGACGAGGATCTCGACGGTCCGGTTGGCTACGACAGCGCCGCCCAGCGCAAGCGGGAATTCGCAGCCGACATGGGTATCCAGGCGCACGCGCTCAGAATGGCGGCAGTCGGCGCTGTTGCTGCCTATGAGCAAGTGGTCGGCGAAACCTGGAAGCCGTTCGACCGCCCGGTCGAGAACCCCGGCCAGACGCTCGACCGCAAGGCAGCCGCAGCGCAGCTATCCGCCTTCGAGTAACACCCATCGCGGCGGGGCTCCAGCCCCGCCAGACCTTCACATAGACGGTTGTCCTGTTTTCGTCAGAACTGCATGCTTATATGCGAGGAGATCGATTTCGAAAGGATATCCATGGAAACCGTTTCAGCCCCCAGGACCAAACCTTGGCCGAAGTCACAGGGACCCGTGTTGGCCAATGCCTCCGATTTGCGAAAGGCCGCGGCCATCAACGCGCTTCTTTCGACCCCGGCGCCGGTTCTTCCCGTAAAAGACGGTGATCCGATCCTACCGTTTGTGATCGGCATATTCGATACGTTCCGCTCCTCGTTGCAACCCGATGTGCCGGCAGTGCGCCTGCGCAGGGCGATTGCCGCCTATGCGCGCTCGAAGAACTATCTGCTGGCGAGCGCGCAGCCGGACGCCATGCGTCATGATGCAACCGGTACACCTGTCACTCCGGTCGATGAGGCGGATCGCCTGTCAGCGCAGTTGCGCGTCGAGGAAATCCGGCGAGAGAGACAGACGTCGGCAGAGGCTGGGCGGACCGAAGAGGTTGCAACCGGGCCAAGCCCGGACAAGTAGTTTCAAAGCCGGGGAAATCCTCCCTTCGATCATGCGCGTATGAGAATGCGGCCTTGCAACGGATACAATCGTTGCTTCATTCTGCAGCCATCACATGCGGAAGGAGCCGGATAATTGAGTGATACAAGGAAAGCCCCGCACGCGATCGACGTCGAAGTCGGCGCCCGTATTAAGCTGAAGCGGAAGCTTTTAAGGATGTCCCAGCAGTCATTGGCGGGCAAGCTTGGCGTGACCTTCCAGCAGGTCCAGAAATACGAGAAGGGCGCCAACCGCGTGGGCGCCAGCCGCCTCAGCCAGATCGCGACGGCGCTGGATGTTCCGATGTCCTATTTCTTCGACGGAAACCAGGGTGGGCGGCAAGACGACGATGATCCCCATATCACACGCGAGATCGACGAGGTCGCGCTGTTTCTGACGTCGAATGAAGGTGTCAATCTCAACCGCGCCTTCATGCAGATCCCTTCGGCTGCCGTGCGGCACAAAGTTGTCCTGCTGGTGAAATCGCTCGCTCGCGCCGAGGAAGAGGCGCAATAATCGGTCTCATCGCGACCCGTCCCGCCTCCGGTCCTGCCGGGGCTAGGGTTTCGCGCAAGGGCTTGCGCCCTCCTTCACTTGCAGTTGCGGCGCGTTCCGCGTGCGCTCATCCCTGATCTCCCCGGCTTTTGACCGACGTGACGGGGTCGCGATGGTCGCGACCTCCGAAAACGGAGGTTCAAGGATATGAAAAGAAAAGGGCAGGGCGAGCGCGCCGATCTCTATGCGCGGATCACCGACAGGATCGTTGCGGATCTGGAAAAAGGCGTCCGTCCGTGGATGAAGCCCTGGTCGGCCGCAAATACGACCGGACGGATCACCCGGCCGCTGCGCCACAATGGCGAAGCCTATAGTGGCCTCAACGTGCTGCTGTTGTGGTCGGAGAGCACAGCGAGGGGCTATGTCTCGCCGACATGGATGACGTTCAAACAGGCCTTGCAGCTGGATGGAGCTGTTCGCAAGGGCGAGACCGGAACGACGGTCATCTATGCAAGCCGCTTCACCAAGTCGGAGACCGACAGTAATGGCGGCGAGGTGGAGCGCGATATTCCGTTCCTTAAATCGTACACGGTGTTCAACGTAGCGCAGATCGACGGCCTGCCTGACCACTATCATGGCGTACCCGAACCGCTCCTGAGCCCGATCGAGCGCATCGGTCACGCCGACGAGTTCTTCCGCAATACCGGCGCAGTCATTCGGCACGGCGGCAACCAGGCATACTATTCTCCGGCCATGGACTATATCCAGATGCCACCGTTCGAAGCCTTCCGCGATGCCGCCGGGTATGCGGCAGTCCTCAGCCATGAGGCGACCCACTGGACGGCGGCAGAACATCGCGTGGGACGCGACCTGTCGCGCTATGCCAAGGACCGGACGGAGCGAGCGCGGGAAGAACTCATTGCCGAACTTGGCAGTTGCTTCCTCTGCGCTGACCTCGGTATCGCGCCGGAACTTGAGCCGCGGCCGGATCACGCGTCCTATCTGCAGTCATGGCTCTCGGTGCTGGCCAACGACAAACGGGCAATTTTCCAGGCGGCCGCGCATGCGCAGCGGGCGGTCAATTATCTCCACGGTCTTCAGCCAAGGGCGGATGCCTGCGCGACGAGGGAGGTAGCGTAATCGCGCTCGTCTCTTTTTGGGCGTCCTTTGGTTCGAGCAAAACAATAGCTTTCTGTGGACCTATCCGCCCCATGGTAATGTGCCCTACAATCTAGACATTCCGGACAATCTGTACTATCTATCGTGGTAGATGATAGGAGCAGGAACATGGTCACATCCGTCAGAAAATCGTCAGCAACCTCCTTGTCTGGGTTGAACCCGGCGGCCATTGCCGACGTCGTCGAGGTCCTCGCCCGTCATAATCCACGTCTTTCCAAGACGGCGCTTGCCGCGACGGGGCGTGTCGTCGCCGCAGTCACCGCAGCAACCGCACGTCTTGCCGCCGACCAGCAACGCCGGCTCGTTGCCGACGAGCGCGAGCTGGCGCAAGCCGTCGCGGTCGCGGTCGCTGGCCTCATCGCGGAGGCGGACGTCCGCCTCGCGCCGCTTGCGGTTGGCAAGTCCGTCGAGGTCAGTCAGGGCGCCGGTCTTCCCGCGCCCGTCGATCTCGATGAAGGAAGGCGCAGACTTGCAGCTTTTGCAGAGCCGACGCGTCTCGAGGACTGGGCCGGTCCTGTCGCGGGACCGGCCGAGATCGAAAAGACATTTGGCACGAAACGGTCGACGCTGCACGACTGGCAGAGGCGTGGCGCGGTGATTGGCCTGCTGAAGGGCGAACGCAAGCATGTCTTTCCATTAGCGCAGTTCGTCGATGGACGCCCGGTAGAGGGCATGGCTCAGGTGACGCGGATCATCGCCAATCCTCGTGTCGCCTGGCAGTGGTTGATCCGGACAAAGCCCGATATCGGCGGCTCACCGTTGGATCTCATGAAAAATGGTCGTCTGGACGAGGTCCTTGCTGCGGCCGAGCGTGATTTCGGCTGACACTGTGAAGCTCAATCCCACAACAGTTGCCGATCTCGCACTGGCGTTTCGGCCGAATGCCTGGCTGCGCGTTTTGCCACGTGCCCACATGGCGACGCCACTCGGCATGGGCTTTGGCAATAGCCGCTTTTCCAGCCCTCACAGTCGATTTCGCGTGGCCTACATCGCGCAGGATCTGCCGACGGCGATTGCCGAAACGATCGTGCGTGACCGATTCGAGGGCAGCGCCGACCGGGTGCTTGATGAAATAGAGTTCGAAGACTGGGCGATTGCCGAGGTTTCCGCTGTCGATCCCTTGACCGTCCTCGATCTGAGAACCACCGGTCTGCTCAAGCTAGGAGTTAGCACCGATGCTGCCCGTGCGAAAACACACAACGATGGGCAGGCGCTGAGCGAGGCCGTCTACGGGTCCTTCGATGCCGACGGATTGTTGTACGCATCGCGGTTGACAGGCGCCCATTGTCTGGCGGTCTACGACCGTGCGGTGACGCGCAAGCTCGCGGCGACGCCGGCAATCGAGCTTCTTCGACACCCGGGCCTCGTTCCCGCACTGAAGGAAATCGGTGTCTCGGTCCGGAGCGCTCGCTCTCCTTGAGAGGTATCCTCACTCCTTTCCACCGATCCGTTCATGGCCGCGACATGGATCCGTGGACACACCCACCGTCGACCGAGGGGGCGGCATCAATCAGCTGCGATTGAGTGCAGGACAGAATATGCTGATCGCAAATTCTGGAACGGACAGCGCGGCTTGTCCGGTCCGGTGTCAGCGGACACGATCTTACCTCGTGCGGGCACGAAACGATGTTGTTGTGACTGGCCCCTGCGTCTTGCCAACAACGGATAATTTTTGGCGAACAAGAGCATGCATGGACGACATGTAACCGATCTGAAACCGGAGCCGCCATCGAGACGGAAAGTTCGGCGACGCTCCTCGTCGCATTGGCCGGGCAAATTCCCAAACGATCGATCTGGCCATTGTTGCCATCCATTCGGGCATAGCAAGTGGGCGCGGCCAACGCGGCCTCGATTTGACATGTCTGATCGAAGAGCGGCTGCGCCTCGATCGTTCTCCCGCAACGGCATCGCCAACTTTCTTCCCCTGCGACCTGCGTTCGCATTCCTCGCGGTCCAAGAAAGCCGTCTCCCGCCGCCCTCCATTGCATTCCGGTCCCTTAAGGATGCGGTCCGATCGTCCCCGATCAAATCGACAGTCATCGAGGACGCGATGGTCGCGGCCCGATCAAACCGAAAGGATCACGACAATGGCAATCATCGGCGAATTCACCACCAACGGCAACACCATCCTCGGCCACGTACGCACTCTGACGGTCTCCATGAAGGCCCGTCTGAACCCGATCGAACGCACATCCCGCGACGCTCCCGACTTCCGGATCATGTCCGGAGCGGCCGAAGTCGGCGCCGCCTGGAGCCAGGTTTCCGGCGACGGAGAGCCCTACATCTCGGTCAAGCTCGACGATCCGAGCTTTCCGGCCCCGATCAATGCGGCACTTTGGCCGACCGAGAGGGAAGGCGACTATACGTTGGTCTGGAACCGCCCGAAGCGCGACGCCTGATCAAAGACGAAGCCCTGCCGGAAACGGCGGGGCTTTTCCCTTGTTCAAACCAAGAAGGAACCGGGCATCTAGCCCGCTTCGTCTTCCGGTCGCGATACGGATAGGCGGGGTCTGCTCAGAATGACCAATCGTGCCGCGAGCAAATGCCGGCCTCAAGGACTTCGCGTGGCCCCCCGATTTTGCTTCCGCTCCGGTTCCCTGCGCTTCAACAAAACCGGCACCCCACTCGCCGCCTCTGGCGGTCGCCGACGCGATCCCTGACCCCGTCATTTCCTCACGCCCCGCGGCGTCATCTTTCTCAAACGTCAAGGAGATGACGATGCTACTGGAACAACATATCGAAGAACTGCGCGCCGAGATGAACCATTGCCACCCAGACGAGCGTCGCCAGATTGCCGCGGAGCTGGAACTGGCTCTGGCCGAACTGGCCGTTATCATGGCCGAGCAGGACGGTTCCGTTGACGCCGTGCCGCCCTTCTGAGGGTGGCATACACCCGCAATGCTGCCACCACCGTCCGATTGCCATCGAGATCGAGATCAGCTTAAGCGTGATGGCAAGCAGCGCCGATGACGCTGCGCCGTCTGCCTTTGGCGGCTCCCCCCTGATGACCCCGCTTACCGCGGTGCGGCTCACTTGTTCAGCACATCTTTCAGTGCTTTGGCAGGCTGAAACGTAAGCTTCTTCGCAGCGGCAACCTTGATGGTGGCGCCGGTTGCCGGATTGCGAGCCTCACGCTCCGGGGTATCCTTGATCTTGAACTTGCCGAATCCCGGGATAGATGTTTCCGCTCCAGACGTGGCTGCCGTCGTGATCGACGCGAAGACGGTTTCGACGATCGATTTCGCCTGGGCTTTGGTCAGGTTCTGTTCGGATGCGATCTTTTCGGCGATTTCATTGGTTGTGGTCATGACGGTTTCCTCGTTAAAGACGGGAAAACCCTTTCAGGCGATCGTTACGTTGTCATGCGGCGTTGTCCTTAGAGTCGCGCTCCTGCAGGGGTTTCCACAGCTTCTTGCCGGTTGATAGCCCCTTTTGCGCTTCTGCAGTACCAGTTCGAGGAAGCGCGATATCGCATCATTCTCATTGCCGAACACCTCGGTCATCTCCCCGCCCGCCTTGCCGATCCGTCCCCATGTCCGTACCAACGCGGTTTCTCCGAACAGGGTTGGCCGGATC
This sequence comes from Agrobacterium tumefaciens, assembly GCF_005221325.1. Lineage (NCBI taxonomy): Bacteria > Pseudomonadati > Pseudomonadota > Alphaproteobacteria > Hyphomicrobiales > Rhizobiaceae > Agrobacterium > Agrobacterium tumefaciens. The sequence continues at coordinate 120,271 of NZ_CP039893.1, forward strand.
GCAAGCGCGTAATATCGGGCCATGTTCCTGTTGGCGTCGATCCTCTGGCAATAAAGCTGGTAGTGATGAATACCCATCCCCGCTTGATCGTCGATCTTCACGCTACGGTCCAACGACACTTCTGAATCGAATGGCCACTTTCGATTCATTTTCGTGATGAATATCGGTAATCGGCTCCGGTTGGGTGAGACGGCTTCGCCGCACGGTTCTACTCGCTCCGCTCACCGAACCCGCAACGCGGTTTCGGCCGATTCCGGTGATGATCCTCTCGCGGAAACACTACGGCGGATGCAGGCAGGCGACCTTTCAGTGCATATCGCCGCCACACCAATCGATCCGGGGGCTGCCCCAGCGTCGGCCAAGCTTCTCCCGCACCAGCTGCTCGCCGAGCGACTTGCCCGCGCGTGAAACGACACGCAGCTTTCGGCCATAAGGATCTTCGTCCCGTACACCAGCCACCAGCGAAAATTCGGCCGCCGCATTGAGCAGCTGGAGCAATCGCAACTTCGCTGCTTCGCCGGCCAGGCGTTCCTCTTCACAGGCCGGCTGCGAGATTTCCGGCGCGTCGATATCGGCAATGCGGATCTTGACGCCCTCCAGCCAGAAGGTGTCCCCGTCCACAACGCAGGTCGTCCGTCTTCCCGTATCGCACAGCGTGAACGACGCTAGGAGCTGATCGCCCGCTTGTGCCGTCCCGATCGTTGCGCAAAACAGCACGAGCAACCACACTGACTTCCGTGACGAACGCCGGATTTTGTGAGCTGGTTGACAGGTTTCGTTCCGAACCATCGAGGCCATGGACCTCACTTTACAATTCATCGATCAATATCCCAGATATCCAAGAATATCAGCGCCGGAATATTCTCCTGCCTCATCGACATAGGCGATGACATCACCGGTCTGCAAATTGATGAGGGCGTCATCGAGCTGGCGGACAACGGCGTCGATCTCGTGGATGCGGCATTCTTCGATTGCCTCTTCAGCTGTGACCTGTGCTTCACAGGCTTCCCAATATCTCATGGTTGCTCCCTCGATCTAATTCAAAGCCGGACTGTCCGTGCCGAAAGAGTTTTTCTGAAACCGGTTCTCTGCGACACAGGCCTTCATGTCCTCGCGGCGGAACCACATGGCGCGCCCGCATCGAAGGGGTGCATTGCCCGAGGTGAAGACGATCTGCTCGTCGGCGCGCATGCGCAGAACCTCATGCGGAAGGATCAGGGGCCGGCGGTTGAGTTGCTTCGACCGCGATCTCGACGATCCCTTCATTCCGGAGGAACGATTGGTTTGATCGACCTCGACCGTGGTGTCGCCACATCGCTTCGAAATGTAGTCAGCGGTGTCAGGATCGTTGATTGCAGAAAACGAAATCCAGGATGCGGATTCGAACCATTTGCTCGTCGCATCACGCCCTCCATAAGCCTCGCGCATCTGGCCGAGCGACTGGAAGATCAGCGTTAGCGTGATGCCATATTTGCGACCGGCATCGCGGGCCGTTTCAAGGATGCGCAGGAATCCGAGACGGGCCACTTCATCGAGCAGAAATAGCGTGCGCCCCTTCACATCACCATTGCGATTGTAAATGGCGTTGAGCAGCGAGCCGATGACGACACGCGCCAGGCCGGGATGCGCTTCCAGCACCTTCAGATCAAGTGCGATGAAGATGTCCGTTCCGCTCTCGGCGAGATCGTCGGTTGAGAAACTGTCACCAGAAACGAGGGCGGCATAGTTCGTGTACGACAGCCAGTGTGTTTCCTTGACCGCATTGGCGTAGACACCGGAAAACGTCTCCGGCGTCATGTTGACGAAAACCGCGACGTTCTCCTTCACGAAGTCGGATTCCGACTGTTCATAAATCTTCGTCAAACGTGCCCGAAGCTTGGGCTCCGGTTCGGAAAGATTAGCCCGGACACGACGCAGCGTCTGCTCTTTCTCATCGGTATGGCCGGACAGACAAACGTCGGCGATGAGTGCGGTTAGAAGCTGCATGGCCGAGGCGCGAAAGAAGTCGTCGCGGGCGGACGCTGTGCGTGCATTGTCGGTCATGATCCAGGTGGCGACGGCGACGATGTCTTCTTCCTTCGTATTGCCATGACGGCCAATCCAGTCCAGCGCATTGAAGCCGACACCAGACGCTGTGGGATCGAGCACGATCACCTTCCGGCCGGCCTGGCGCCGGTGCTCGCTGACAATCGGAGCAACCTCGCTTGACGGATCCAGCACAACGAGACCGCCGCCCCATTTGAGCGCGGTCGGTATTGTTACTGAGGTCGTTTTGAATCCACCGGAACCGGCAAAGACGATGCCATGCGACGAGCCGAAGGAACCATCGAAGCAGAGCAGTGGCGCCTTGCCGCCGCCGCCCCAGCTTTGTTTGTCATCGGCCCGGAACGGCATGGCGGCAACACTATCGCGATCAACGCGATACCGCTCGCCGATGACGATGCCGCCGTGCTCAGGAAACAGCGTTCCGGCCTCCTGCATCTTCATCCAGTCGGCCTCGCCATGGACTGCACGCCTGCCAGCGATCCGCTTTGGTGCAGCCATTGCGAAGGCTGCATTCCCCTTGATCGCAACCCGCAAGGCAAAGACGCTTCCGATGAAGGCGACGCCAACGCCAATCATCGTTGCCGGATCGGCATATGCGAGAACCGTTTGGCCAGCTGGCACATTGCCGGCAACACCAGCCAGGCGGATCGTTTCGCGTGTCATGGCGATGATGATGACCACAGCACTTCCTGCCAGAACGCTTAAACCGGCCACCTTGATATGCGTCGAACCATTGGCGGCAAAGAGCGCAACGACGCCCATCTCGGCAGCCACCACATGGGGCAGGGCGAGACCAGCCCTTCCCAGCATCAGCTTCGCTTGCGCTGATGTTCCGAGCGCCGACAACCGATATTCCATGCCTGACGTCAGGATCATCGCCGCGAGCATGATCGCCGCGGGCAGGATTGCCAGTAGCAGCCTATTCGCCCTCATTGCCAAAGGCCTCCGCGCCGATTGCCGCCAGTCGGGCCTTCTCCGTCTCGTCGCCCCTGATCCGTCTGTTGGCGTCGATCAGCAGGCCGAGCAGCAGAGAACGCTTCTCGTAGCGCAGTCCGGCTTTGACGATCAGGCCGCCGAGTTCGATTTTTTCGCGCGTGTCCTTCTTGCGCGCATCTGATGTTATCGTCTTTGCCATCCGCTCAAGCCTCACCAATGCCGCCCGCATCCGCGCCAGACGACTGCGCCGTGGAGGCCCCGCTTGCGTTTCGGCCATCTCCGGAATCCTTCTTTCCGGTTGCAATACCTTTGCCTCCGCGAAACCGTTTGGCGATCTCCTCCAAGGCCGCCTGAAGGTCCGCCTCGTCGATCTCGATCTCCCCGAGGCCGGCTTTCAGTGCGATGCGCCCAATGCGTTCGGCCTCACGGGTCTCGGCCTGCTTGAGCTGATCCTGGAGTCTTGCGATTTCCTCCCTGATCTTCGATGACGGCTTCTTCATTCCGGTTGCTCCTTTGAACTCTGGGCGTTGCTCTTGCGACGCCCAGAGTCTCCCGGATGCGCTGGAAAAGACATGTGCAGATCTGCACATCGGCAGATCGCTCGCTTTGGTGGATGATCCCGACTGTTCCGAAGGAATGGCTCCAAGGGTCCAAGGGCGCAATTATACGTCGTGGCGCGACGTCTTGCTCAGAGGCCGGAATCGCCTGGCCGCTCCCGACGAACGAGGTTCGAACCGGGAGCTTTTATCGCCGTGGCCATCGCACACTTCTCAGCCAGCATCATCAGCCGCGGCGACGGCCGCAGCGTGGTGCTGTCCGCGGCCTACCGGCACTGCGCGAAGATGGAATACGAGCGTGAAGCCCGCACCATCGACTACACGCGCAAACAGGGCTTGCTGCATGAGGAATTCATGCTTCCTGCCGATGCCCCGAAATGGGCGAAAGCGCTCATTGCGGATCGTGCGGTTTCGGGCGCGGTCGAAGCCTTCTGGAACAAGGTCGAGGCTTTCGAAAAACGCTCCGACGCGCAGCTGGCCCGTGACCTGACGATTGCACTGCCGCTGGAGCTCACACCCGAGCAGAACATCGCCCTGGTCCGTGATTTCGTCGAGAAACACATCCGGGCGAAAGGCATGGTGGCGGACTGGGTCTATCACGACAATCCCGGCAATCCGCACGTCCATTTGATGACCACGTTACGGCCTCTCTCCGAGGACAGCTTCGGGTCGAAGAAAGTCGCGGTCATCGGCGAGGACGGCCAGCCGGTGCGGACGAAGTCCGGCAAGATTCTCTACGAACTTTGGGCCGGATCGACCGATGCCTTCAACGTGCTGCGGGATGGGTGGTTCGAGCGACAGAACCATCATTTGGCGCTTGCCGGGATCGATCTTCGCATCGATGGACGCTCCTACGAGAAGCAGGGTATCGAACTTGAGCCCACCATCCATCTCGGCGTCGGTGCCAAGGCGATCGAGCGCAAAGCGGCGAGCCGGGGTGTCAGGCCGGAGCTGGAGCGGATCGAGCTGAACGAGGAGCGACGCTCGGAAAATGCCCGCCGGATCCTACGCAATCCCGCCATCGTGCTCGACCTGATCACGCGGGAAAAGAGCGTCTTCGACGAACGCGATATAGCCAAGGTATTGCACCGTTATATCGACGATCCCGCAGTCTTCCAACAACTCATGGTCAGGATCATCCTGAACCCGGAAGTGCTGCGGCTGCAGCGCGAAACGATCGATTTTGCGACCGGAAAGAAAGTGCCGGCGCGTTATTCGACGCGAGCGATGATTCGGCTGGAAGCGACGATGGCGCGGCAGGCAACATGGCTGTCGAACCGGGAGGGAAGGGGCGTTTCCCACTCCGCTCTCGAAGCCACGTTCAAGCGGCATGAGCGGCTGTCCGACGAGCAGAAAGCAGCGATCGAGCGCATTGCAGGACCTGCCCGTATCGCCGCCGTCGTCGGACGCGCGGGTGCTGGCAAGACCACGATGATGAAGGCGGCACGGGAGGCGTGGGAGCTGGCCGGATATCGTGTCGTTGGTGGCGCGCTCGCCGGCAAAGCGGCGGAGGGCCTTTCGAGCGAAGCCGGCATCGAGAGCCGCACGCTCTCATCCTGGGAGCTGCGCTGGAACCGCGGTCGTGACGTGCTCGACAATAAAACCGTCTTCGTCATGGACGAGGCCGGCATGGTAGCCTCGAAACAGATGGCGGGCTTTGTCGATGCCGTCGTCAGGGCAGGGGCAAAGATCGTGCTGGTCGGCGACCCCGAACAGCTGCAGCCCATTGAGGCGGGCGCTGCCTTCCGCGCCATTGTCGATCGGATTGGTTACGCTGAACTCGAAACGATCTATCGCCAGCGCGAGGACTGGATGCGCAAGGCGTCGCTCGATCTGGCGCGCGGCAATGTCGAGAAGGCGTTGGCGCTCTACAATGCCAATGCGAGAATTGTTGGCGAACGTCTGAAGGCGGAAGCGGTTGAGCGCCTGATCGCCGACTGGAACCATGATTACGATCAGACGAAGACGACATTGATCCTCGCCCATCTGCGCCGCGACGTGCGCATGCTCAACGTCATGGCGCGCGAGAAGCTGGTCGAGCGCGGCATCGTCGGCGAGGGCCACGTCTTTAGAACGGCTGACGGCGAACGCCGTTTCGACGCAGGCGATCAGATCGTCTTCCTGAAGAATGAAACCTCACTTGGGGTAAAGAACGGCATGATCGGCCATGTCGTTGAGGCTGCGCCGAACCGCATCGTTGCGGTGGTCGGGGATCGGGATCATCGGCGGCATGTTGTGGTCGAACAACGCTTCTACAGAAATCTCGATCACGGCTATGCGACGACCATCCACAAGTCTCAGGGCGCCACTGTCGACAGGGTCAAGGTGCTGGCCTCTCTGTCGCTCGATCGGCATCTGACCTATGTGGCGATGACCCGTCATCGCGAGGATCTTCAGCTCTATTACGGGCGCCGTTCCTTCGCCTTCAACGGTAGCCTGGCAAAGGTTCTTTCTCGAAAGAACGCCAAGGAGACGACGCTCGATTACGAGCGTGGCAAACTCTACCGCGAGGCCCTCCGCTTTGCCGAAAACCATGGCCTGCACATCATGCAGGTGGCTCGAACAATGCTGCGCGACCGGCTCGACTGGACGCTGCGCCAAAAAACAAAGGTTTCCGATCTCGTTCATAGGCTTCGTGCGCTCGGTGAGCGCCTCGGCCCCGACCAATCCCCAAAAACCCAAACGATGAAGGAGGCCGGGCCCATGGTCGCAGGCATCAAGACATTCTCCGGCTCTGTTGCCGACACGGTCGGTGACAAGCTCGGCGCCGATCCCACGCTGAAGCAGCAATGGGAGGAGGTCTCGGCGCGCTTCCGCTACGTCTTCGCCGATCCCGTAACCGCCTTCCGCGCCATCAACTTCGATACCGTTCTGGCAGATAAGGAGATGGCGAAGCAGGTCCTCCAAAAGCTTGAGGCGGAGCCGGAGACTATCGGTCCATTGAAGGGCAAGACCGGCATTCTGGCAGGCAAGGCAGAGCGCGAGGCACGTCGCATCGCCGAGGTGAATGTGCCTGCTCTCAAGCGCGATCTTGAGCAATATCTTCAGATGCGCGAGACTGCCACGATGCGGCACCAGGCGGACGAGCAGACGCTGCGCCAGCGGGTCTCGATCGACATTCCGGCACTGTCGCCGGCAGCGCGTGTTGTGCTGGAGCGGGTGCGTGACGCCATCGACCGCAACGATCTTCCGGCGACGATGGCCTACGCGCTCAGCAATCGTGAAACCAAGGTCGAAATCGACGGGTTCAGTCAGTCGGTTACGGAGCGGTTCGGGGAACGAACGCTGCTGAACAACGCCGCGCGCGAGCCTTCCGGAACGCTGTACGAAAAACTCTCTGAGGGCATGACGCCGGAGCAGAAGCAGCAGCTCAAACAAGCCTGGCCGGTGATGCGGACAGCGCAACAGCTCGCGGCCCACGAGCGCACCGCTCAATCGCTAAGGCAAGCCGAGGAACAGCGTCTAACCCAGCGCCAGGCGCCGGTGCTGAAGCAATGAGACGGAAGAGGATTCTTCAGTTTCTCGCGGGCGCCGCCGTCGTCATGTCCGTAGTGACGGCGACGGCGTTCACGGGTGGCTATCGCCTGAACCTGACCCCAAGCGAGCCGCTCGGCCTCTGGCGTATCGAAGAGCTTCAGCGTCCGGTCGCGATCGGCGACCTGGTGTTTTTATGCCCACCCATGACAGCTGTCTTCGCAGACGCATGGCGGCGCGGATATCTGCGCCGAGGGCTTTGCGCCGGCGGCTTTGCGCCGCTGATCAAGACGGTCGCAGCACTTCCCGGACAGCGTGTCGACATCACCGATCGCGGGTTCATCGACGGTCGTCTGGTTCCCGCATCGTCTGTGTGGCGCACGGACGGCGAGGGCAGGATGCTCTTGCCTGATCCCGGCGGCGTTGTGCCGCCGTATCATCTCTTCCTTCACTCATCCTTCGCGAGCTCCTATGATAGTCGATACTTTGGCCCGGTTCCGGATTCCGGTCTGCTCGGCCTGGCGCGGCCGGTCCTCACCTTCGATCCGTGATCGCGGTGACGACCAGAGGAACGAGCGCTGGAAACCCATCCTTCTGATCATCGCCTCGATTGCCTGTGGGAGGATCGGCTGGAGCGGCGAGGTGCTTCTTCTCCCGCTCGCCATGTTCTTTCCGTTGCTCTGGGCAATGGCGCCGTCACGTATGATCGCCGCACTTGTTGCGGCGGGCTATTTCCTGGCGGCCTCGCGCGGATTGCCGCAGGGCGTGGCGAACTTCTATGCCGCCGATCTTTGGCCCGGTCTGGCGCTTTGGGCGATGGCTTCCGCATCCTTCGTCATTGTCCATGCAGTGTGCTGGACGAAACCTCGTGGCGGAGACTCTTCGGGGACGAGAGGGACGGACGCGGCGAGAGCGCTCCGCTATCTGCTCGCCATGGCGCTGACAGGACTGCCGCCATTTGGCATCACGGGCTGGGCGCATCCGCTGACAGCCGCCGGCGGCTTGTTTCCCGGGCGGGGTTGGTCAGGCCTTGGCGCGACCGCGATCCTGTTGGTCCTCATGACCGGTCGAAGATGGCAAATCGCGGTCGCAGTCCTCGGAGGACTTTGCGTCTGGTCCGCCACGAACTGGACGCCCCCGAAACTAACACCCGGATGGATGGCCGTCGATCTGAAACGAGGGGGAGACCTTGGGCGCGATGGCTCGCTTAACTATCACCGTGACCTGATCGCGACAGTGCGTCGGACGATTGCTGAGCAGCCGGACGTATATGTTGCGGTGCTGCCCGAAAGTGCGCTCGGCTTCTGGACGCCGACCGTTGCGCGGCTCTGGCGTGAAGGTCTCCGTGGCTCGGACCTCATCGTCATCGCTGGTGCTGCCGTCGTCGATCCCAAAGGCTACGACAATGTGATGGTGGCGATATCGGCCGATAAATCGAACATCCTCTATCGCGAGCGCATGCCGGTTCCCGGATCGATGTGGCAACCATGGTTGCCATGGACCGGGCAAGGAGGTGGCGCGCGGGCCGACTTCTTCGGCAATCCGGTGGTTGAGGTTGACGGAGCAAGGGTCGCGCCGCTGATTTGCTACGAGCAGCTCATTCTCTGGCCGGTCCTTCAATCGATGCTGCATTCGCCCGAGGTGATCGTTGCCGTCGGCAATGGCTGGTGGACGGAAAACACATCGATCGTCGCAATCCAAAAAGCGAGCGTCTCAGCCTGGGCAAGGCTCTTTGACCTGCCCGTCGTTATGGCCTTCAACACATAGGGAGTACCCGGGATGCTCGATCCCGTCCTTGTCCAGCAATGCGCCGACCCCTCCCTGAAGCCAGCAATCGTCGAGCAATTCATCGCGAAGGCAGGATCGCAGGATCCGCTGGCTGTCACCGTGCGCTCAGGCAACAGGATGGTTCTGGTGCCAAAGCCGACAACGCCGGAAGAGGCTCTGGCTCTCATCCGCGACAATCTCGGACGCAACACCGTTCGCGTTGGCATCACCCAGTATCCGGCAGGGGTCGGAATCGTCGAGGCCGGTCAATTGAAGCCGGAAATGGTCGAGCCTTGTGAGAATATCCGCATGGGGACAGCACTGTTTGCCAAAGTCTTTCGCATCGTCATTAAATGGTACGGCAATCCCACAGCAAAAGAAGTCCTGCCACAGGTTATGGATGATGCGGTCATCGCTTGGCAGACGGGATATTTTGAGGGGCTGGCGGTGTTTCGGGCCGAAGATCCTGGTCAGGGAAAACTTGCTCAACCCGCTTCAACCCAAAGTGACGAAGCCGAAACAAAAAACGACTCTCGCGAAAATCCAAGAGATGAAGACGCTTCATCAGAAGCTGTCTCGTCTGATCCAAACAAGGCCGGCATCAGGATCGACCTGTCGGGGATCGGCGCTCAAGAGCGTTAAGCCTGCCGCCAGAGTGCGATGAAATTGGAATCGCGCCACCCGGACTCCCTGCAGGCTTGCCGCTGCCTGCAGCATATTCAGCTCGGACGGATCATTGAAGACGCTCCAGATCAACACAATATCTTCCGCACGGTGTATGCGGAGGCGATCATGTGGTCAGAGATGCCAATCGGTAAGTATAAGGGTAAAACGCTACCGCAGTTGTTGCTGACGGACCCGGACTATTTTTTCTGGGCGATGGAGCAGGATGACTTTTTCAGGGGCGGTCTTGCAAAGCAGGCAGCCGACATCCTCCGTAAAGCCCGCCGCATCAAGATCCCCAAACCGGATCCAGCTAACTGGCGCGTCGAGTATTTTCTGACACCCGACGGTAAGTTCGCGCATTTTGACATTGTCGAGGCTGATCGCGCACCGCATGTCGGCTCAAGCAGGACTTCCCGCTCGCCGACGCTCGATTTCGCATATGCCCGCCAGACAAGAGACTATGACAAGCTCGGCTACAAGCATTTCATCAAGAGCTTCAAATATTTCTATTTCGGCAACTCGGAGGTGCGGCTCAACAGGACGAAATGCGAAGCATTCTTCGCTAACCCGGCCAATTTCAGCTAGTGCTTCCCGTTTCAGGCAGGATGAATGAACGATAGGACCACATAGCCCCTCAGCCCATGGAAAGCCTCCCGCGGTCCGATCAAGGTCGACCGGTACCCGCTTGAGGCAGCCAAGGCGGTAAACGCCTTGTTAACTGGGCCAATTGCAGTTCTTACTTCCGCTGAAGGGGAGATAGTCCTGCCGTTCAGGATCGGGATCAATAATGACATCGAGAGATTGTTGAGACCGGGTGCGGCACTGTCGGATCTGCACAAAGCGCTGCGCCGGTACACGCACAGTGCGGCGTATCTTTATGCGACCGCGCAGCCGGATGCCTTGCGCCATGATATTGTTGGTGAACCCTTCGGCGCCGTCAGTGATGAGGATCGGCTGAGCGCCCGCCAGACTTTCCTGATCGTTCAGGAACGACGCAAGCAGCGCCGCGAGCAACGTGAAAGCGAAAAATTAGCTCAAAACTAATCCGACAGGCGCGTGAAATCATCTCTGACGGCGGTTTCGTGAAAAATTGCACCTACGCGATCCACATCATGACTGGCTTCTCCATGGAATGACTCTTATAAGGGTCTTCGACGCAGTACGCGCTGCGTTGCGGCTTAGAATCCGCAGATGAACGGTTGGCGCTGACCGGAATGGCGCCAGGAACCCTCTGACTTTGTGTCCGGGGGCCTGCGGCGTATGTCCAGGCTCCGGCTAAAGGTCGCAGGGCCGATTCATCTCGGATTCTAACCCCCGGCAAGGGTTCACAGGGTTCAACGTCAGCGGAGGCGCACCGCGGACCAACAAGGGATAGGTGAGGAATGGAACTGCAAGATGCCACAGTGACGAAGAAGGTCGAGCTCCGCCCATTGATCGGGCTGACGCGCGGATTACCTCGGGCGGATCTGGAAACCATCACGGTTGACGCTATCAGGACGCACCGGCGATTGGTGGCAAAAGCCGATGAACTCTTCCAGGCTCTCCCGGAGACTTACAAAACCGGAAAAGAAGCCGGCGGCCCACAGCATGTTCGATACATTGAAGCGATCATCGAAATGCATGCGCAGATGAGCGCCGTGAAAACCTTGATCAGTATTCTTGGCTTCATTCCCAAGGTCGTCTTTAACTGACAGCTGGCAAAGTCAAGCGCGGACAATCATCGTGTGAGGGCGGATATGGCTGTATCGCTTGGTCTACGTGCTTAAGCTGCGCGTCTAGTGGTGGCTTCGCCCATCGTGTTCCTCAGCGGGTGCCGGCTTGATCTGTGTCGTCAATCATTTCGATTATTTCGTAGGTTTTGATGAGCCTCTAGATGCCTTCATTCAGTGACACAAGCGCCACATCCGGCGAAATTGCGCGGATCTGAATTTTAACGAGATAAGCCGGTTCCCAAATTCAGGATACTCGGCCGCCTCGCGCTTGAACTGGTGAACTGCCTCACCGGCGGCATCCGAACTCTCGTAAAAGTAAAGGACCATGACCCCGGCTCGGACAAAACAGAATTGACTAAGCCACAATCACAGGCCCGATTGACAGTGACCCTTCCTGCGCCCATCGTCGTCTCCGACTCCGCATAATTATTGGCGGCGCTAAATTGCGCATCTCGGTTACGCCGCAGGAAAGAGTGACCCGGGAATTTGCACCCTTCACTATCATGCCCCTTCAACGAGCGGATCAGCGCCAGTCAGGTGCGGTATCAGCCTCGACCTTCAAAACACAAACGCCCTTGCAACCGATCTCAATGCGCGATGGTTTTACCGAGCGCTTCGCAGTCGTAGGTTTGGCCGTCGCATTCGGCCGCTCCGCTTCACTGATCGGCTCCGACGCAATCAGCGCAACAGCAGGAACGAAACCACTGGGTTGGTCGCCGCGAACTTCCTGCGCCGGGTGTAAATCTGCTGGGGACGGATATCGTGCCGATGGGCGACATCCACGATCCTTGCGCCTGAAGCGGCAGCCTCTTCCAATATCTGTAGCTTATCGTCATCAGACCAGTCACGCCGACGCTCGACCCCTGTCAAAATCTTCATAAGGCCCATAGTTTATCCGCGATGACGTCGCTGACGACAAAGTTATGGACGTAACTTCCGATGTTCGATGAAAATTTCTACTACAGGCTCACCGGGCGCTTACGATCCACCGCTATATTCGATAGGTTTGATGGCTTGGCCTCCAGCGTCGAGGCCCCCTTCGATTTTCTAGTTCAACAGCGTAATCCGCTCGAAAATCACTCAGACAGCGCGGCATGACGGCAAACAGAAATTTCAGTTGAAACGTTATTCTTATAACCGGCGCGGTCTTATTTGATATTGTGGTCGGATCGCAAGATTTCCGCGGAGTGAGATTTATGCAGAATATTGTATCCAATTCACAGACACAGCAGCAACCCATAGAAAAAGAGGTGTCACCCTTCCATCGTGTGATGAGCGACGATCTGATCTCCCGGATCGTGGATGGCATGGTCACTAACGATCCTGTTGAGACTGCAAGGAATATCTCAAACCTTAAGCTCTCTAATAAATCTGTAAAGGAAAGTGTTGAGCGTAGTGCTGGAGGAAGATTTCACGGACAAATCAATAGACTTGGCGCAGCAAGCAAGGCCTTATATGACCACGCGGTTCCCACAGAAGGATTCTCTGAGCATCCTGAATTTCGTCCAGCCTTGCCAAGGGACTACGCCCTGGCCGGGGAGAGAATTGATGCAATCGGGGGAACTTTAAAGGTGCAAACACCGCAACGAAAATCAGCGCTCGTAGATCATATATTGAATATCGCAGAACCGTACGATCAAGGTCACGCGCTTGAGTATGTTGCGCCCCATGTCGGTGAATTTAGCTCGGAAGATCGTCGACGTCTTGTCGAGAAAATGCTTGAGCACTTTTCCACCCCCTTTACCGATGAGTTGCCAAGCGATGAAAACTTCAGTGGAACTTACGCCTTGTTCAAGGCATTGCCCCACATGGAAGATAGCCTGAAGGCGAGGATGCTTGATACCGTGGTCAATAATCCTGATATGGCAGCACTCATTCAATCGCAGAAGGAACACTATGATTGGTTGAGGGCGCAAGATGAGTACGAGAAGGCCACTTGGCGCTCCACGCAAAAGCCAACTGTCGATGAGCGGCTGGCAGACATAGAAAGTTCAGTTAGAAGCAATCTCAGCCTCGGTCAAGGCAGTGACCTTGAGAAGATGCGCTCTGCAAGGCCCCTGCAACAGACTATAAGTGATACCCTCAATCTCGCGCGTGAAGAACTCAAAAGCCGCGCCCCCGACGTCCGAGGGAGGTAACCTCAGTTATTTCGTAGAATTGTTGCGAACTACGAGACGACGACGAGAACCATGTGTCGCGCTATCCGGCGTTATCAACAGTGTTGGCGAAAAGATCAAGGCGCTCTCGTAGGGTACGTGAGACGTTTTGGCTCACCGAGCCGCAATATCATTTGTCCACTCAGGTTCGCTTTGTTTCACAGAAATTCGCCTCGATCAACCGAAGGTCCCCCAAGAAGGAAACTTCTCCTAGCACATCAAATCCAGCGTCTGCCAAGGTCGGGATACCGTCGATTTCAACGCCTCCGGCGATCTAAACTTCGGGAATTTGTGTCGGTGCACATGTTGCTCGCACTTACGGTAGGCCGCGCCAGACGCTTTGCACATCCCATCCCGCTTGGGCGGAGCCTCGAACATTCGAGCATATTCGCGGCTAAATTGCTGGACACTTTCGTCGCCAACCCTTGCAGCGGCGCTGTCGGCATTCAGGCGTTTTGTCACCATCAGATTTCCTTGCGGCGTAGACTCGAAGGGTCTTCTGGTATTGAACATGACTGGTTCCAGTTGGGTGGCGAAAGTTGTGATGGAACGTGGATGGCAGACTTGATGATGGGCATACTTGCCTTCCGCCGCGGTCGGCCATAGTACCCAGCGCAAGAATTGAGACCGCTAAGACTTCGCTCTATATGGTGATCGATCTCCTTACGGAACGCGATCTGTCGGTGCACCTAATCAAACGTCTTGGACGTCAAATCCGTTGTCATAAAAGTCACGAACAATAACGAGACGGTCAGCAAATTCGACCTCAATGCAAAGCTCGCGATACCCGCGGACAAAAACAGAATGTCTATCAAAACGATGGTGGCTAAATTTTTCGACTATCAAATAGTCGACTTTTCGATCAATGCATAATTGCACGCAATCTCTTACCTGCAACTCTGCCTCACAGATATATACAATCGTGCACGAAGAAGAGTTTGATGACCTTTCCCGTTTGACGGACACCCGCCATGGTCTCATCAACATGCTTTTTGCTGCTTCAAGAAATTTGCACATCAATGCTTGGCCCTCTTTCTGGGTCGGCATATTGGTGCATTGAGCAGTCCTAGCAATGCATGTTGGAAAAAACCGCGTTTCAACTGAAACACTGAATTTATTTTGGCAGGTTCCGAGCAGAAACAAAAAGCAAAGCTACATACTTCGCCGGCGTTCCAAACGTTCGTTAAGGTGGTCGGTCTCCTTTGTTCCACCGAGTCCGCATGAGGGGGCGAAAGATGGCGTGCTCGATTTGATGGTCGAACTGCTGCAAATTCCGTCTTTGGCCTAGCGCGCCGTCACAAAGGTGGTGCGCGTTGACTCACCAGATACTTCTTAGCCGTGTGATTGAATTCGGTAGCGTTGAGTAACGAGGGATGTCGCTCCCAGCATACCCCGGCAGCAAACCGATCGCGAATGTTACCGTTGAAACATAGTTTCTGTTTAACCAGCATTCAGGGAGTGATAGACCTGAAGCGAGATCGCCGCCAACAGGAACAACCCTAATATCCCTGATATATTTTTGCAAAATCGGAAAATTGAGTATGTTTCTATCGTGAACATGTAGTTTTGCGTATAACGATATGCAAATATCGAATTAATAGAATGTTAATGATGTAAATATGGCGTGCATACGAAAAATGGAAAGTATGAATGGCTAAAAATGATGCTTATAAGCTAATTATATTTGATTTTGATGGTACATTGGCCGACAGCGGCGCCTGGATGATACGCGCTCTAAGGGAAATGTCCGAACGTCACCGATTCGTATCGCCCAGCGACACTCAGATTGAATATCTGCGTGGCCTTTCAGTTTGCCAGGTTCTGAAGTGGATGAGAGTACCGGTGTGGCGCATTCCTCTGATCGTGAGAGACTTGCGTAAACTGGCTCGCGAAGCCACGTTCGATATGTTCCCTAGGACAGAAAAGGTCTTGTTTCTCCTCCAAGATCAAGGGGTCGAGCTTGCAATCTTAAGTTCGAACAGCGTCGAAAATATTCAGCGCGTGCTCGGGCCATTGGAGAGATACTTTGCTTATATAGAGGGCAGCTCGCCAATATTTGGGAAGGGCAAAAGGATCAATAAGATACTTCGTCGGTTTGAAAGGTCCCGCCATGAAGTGCTTCTTGTCGGAGATGAGGTACGTGATATTGAGGCAGCGATGAGTCAAAACGTTGCCTCCGCGGGAGTTACGTGGGGTTATGCTAAGAGAGAGGCTTTGGCGTGCAGCAATCCCACGCACATTCTAGAAGATATTGAGGATCTAATAGACTTGAAACCTCTTTAAAGAAGGAGAACTACGCTCGTAGCTCTACTACATCATATTCACATTGAAATTGCCGCACATATGTCGGGAAGGGCTGAAAGTGGATGCCATCAGTCGTTCAACGTGCCCTAGCCTTGCTTCAGAAGCATAACATGCACGATCAAGAGCCTGGACTGCGGCATTCAACGGATGCCTACGTCGAAGCGAGCACTTAAGCATTTCTACGCCATGTGTAGCGCGCGAGTAAATGTCGACTGAATTAGGCGGCGTCTTCAACATAGACTGGGCCCAGATGCATGTCCACGAGAACCAATTGATGAGCAGTCTGATGATTGTTCTCTCGTCCGGCGCTGCGATACTGATGCACTGGGAAACGGCCTAAGTAGTACGTTGATACTGCTGAGTTTAATCAAAGTTTATTAACGAAACGAAACTCTTGCTATCGATAGTTACCTATCGCGTCTTGCAGCTGAATGAGGCAAACATGAAAACGTCAACCAAAAAAATGCTTGTCTACGCCGCGATAATTTTCACTCCAGGATTTATATATTTTCCACTATATAAATATTTGCTCACTCTTTATAGTGAAGATTCAGGAGATACATATTTTTGTCAGTTCTATACGGATTTCTCATTTTTTTGGATAATGGGATTACTGGTTTTTGCTTTGTCAACGATGCTTAAAAAGAAGCCTTAGTTTTCCTTACGCCGCGCGGAAATTCTAACAAGCTTCAACGGGCGTGGGGTCGGCCTGGTGGTCTCCAGCGTTAAATGACGCCACCTCGTCGGCGTTACCGCGCATATTTTAAGCCAACGAAATGATCACCTTAGGACGGCTGTCACGGCACCCTTTCGTTTGCGCGAGACGGGATTATCTGGGGTCATCATTGCCGAGCGGTGCGGGTTGAGTACCGCAATGCCGCGCAGCCTGCGTCGGCAGAAGCATGTTACAACTGAAATCAAATGCGGCGAACCTGAAATAACCCGTTAACTCACCTCTTACAAGATTCTGCGAGCGAAGCGATATCTGTTGGCTCACTAGACTTGGCAGGAGCTGTCATGCACTCAACCAAATTGCGAACAAACGAAGTCGCGGTCACGCTACCCGAAGAAGGCGACGCATCGCTTTTCTTTGTTGGAAAGATCCGGACCCCTTGGAAAAGTCGAGCTGACACTCCTCGGCAGGGCAGTGAATCCGGGCCACTATGCACACTTGAAATTTCAGAGCTGTGGGCAGTCGCGCTGAAGGGCGTCGAACTGTATCCGAAGCTTGAGGTTCTTTACTGGCTACACGAGTCACCGCGCGATATCGCCCTACTAAGTCCTGCTGACGACGGGGAGATTCATGGTGCTTTCTCTCTTCGATCACCTGTGAGGCCCAATCCGATCGGAACGTCGATCGTGAAAGTGGAAAGAGTCGCTGGAAACTCGATTGTCGTCCGTGGTCTTGACTGCCTGGATGAAACACCGCTGTTGGATATCAAGCCGGAGCGCTCGTTATCAAAGCCGCTAGCCCGAGTGAGGAAAGGTCCCTCGGCTCCGGCCGCCTGACTGGCATGATGCACCTCTTCGTTCCGCAGAAAAAGCCGCGGGTCGCAGATAGGCTTTTCCGGTGACTGGGTTCTCGCGACGTTCCTTTGATACCGTGAGTTTGAGCTGTCAGACTGGGCTGAAGAGCCCACCGAGCAATTCATGAGACATAAAGGTTTTGCTGACGGTACCGAAGGGATGTTTACTTCAAAAATGTGCTCAAATGTCAACCGGAACCGTGCCGCTAGGCGCGAAAGGGCATGCTGAGGATCGACAAGGTTCGCCGTTAAATCTAGGGCACCCGATCGAATGTAAGGCGCGGCTCCTTCAGCAGATGGAACTGCAGCTCGATGAGTTCGAGGCAGTCGCCGAGGAAGACGAACTTGCGGCATAATTTGCAGTGAAATCCTCAGCCGTCAACGCTTTCGAGCACCAGCACCTATCACGTAAACCGTTTCCTAAAAATCTGTCCCGCGAGCGCGTCCTCGTCGTCGCTCCCACGAATTGCGCCCGCTGCGGCTCAGCCAAACTCACAAGCGTGTTGAGGACATAACCGACACTTGGAGGTGGGCCTGCGTCATGAGACAGGCATCCACATTGTGCGGAGACGTAACTAGACAACCCACGCGTATTGGGCTCGCCCCGCCACATCACGACTGATGCGTTGACCGCTGGACTGGGTCAACCCTCAAATGAGCTTTCGTCGGATTGCGAGCGCGGTGAGATGCGCTTTGGAGCGGACGTCGAAGCGCTTCATGACCTCGCGGAGCTTGACACGGACGCTGTTGTACTTGACCCCCTCCACGTCGGCGATCTCTTCCATTGTCATTCCGACAGCAATCCATCTCAGATAGGTCGCCTCTTTCGGATCGAGCCATGCGGCATTTTCGGCAGTGGGCGTGGTGCGCAGGAACGAGATGCGGGCATGCAGTTGCCCGACAGTGGCCGCTGCGGCAACCGCATCGATCTGCCGATCGAGGTCGATCGCCGGCTTCTCGGATGCCAGCGTGAACATCGACATGGAGCCGTTGGCGGTCCTGATGGGAATGGTGATGCCGGAGCGGATTCCGAAATCGGCTGCATGAGCATAGAAGGCACGTTCTTCCTTCGATAGTCCCGGCCGTTCCTGCTCGCCGGACCAGGCGAAGATATGCTTCCTGGATCTTGCGCGTTTGACGACCGGGTCGAGCGCGTCGAATTTCCTGTCGAAATAGAGCGATCGCCAGTCTGGATGATAGTTGGTCATGGCGATGATATGCTTGTGCTGGATGTGGAGATAGGCGTAACCGGTAAAGCCGAAATGGTCGGCGACATCCGCCAGCCCGGTCTTCAGGATGGATTCATCGCCCTCGATTGCGGCGAGATCAGTCAACTTTTCCAGCCAGGTCTGCATTCGTAACCTCCATCTAATCGTCGTCAGTATCCTTGTCGTCGTTGTCCGTCCGACAGTTTATTAAGGACATCAATGGCTGAACGTTGGGTGGGTTATTGCTTCCTGTCCCCATCAGGTTGTTCATGTGACCTCTCCCGAGAAAGTGAAATCGCTGCAGCCTGAAGCCGTGATTATCGCCTTGCTTTGAGTGAACGAAACTGTCAACTCGGCGAACTCGGCGTCGACGGTCCAGCTCAAAACAAGGCTTCCGGCGGCATCGATTGCCGCCTTGAACGATCCGTTGAAGGCCGGATGGGTGTTACGGAAGCGGATCAAGTCCGACAGTCGTTGAACTAAAGGGGTTTCAAGCGCGAGATCAATTTCGCGATCCTCGTAAAAATGCCGATTGATGTCACGTCCGACGCCCGTTTTTTTCAGCGATTCCATGACGTTGGTCCCGCCCAACAAACCGACATAGTAGATTTGCGGAATGCCGGGTGCGAAGAACTGGATTGCACGGGCGACGAGGTAGTCGTGGTCGCTGCGGCCCAGCGCGTCGTAATAGGTGCAATTGACCTGATAGAGATCGAGGTTCGAAGCTGCGGCGCCTGTTGCCAAACGGCTCTGCCCCTCCGAGCGCCTGTGGATCTCTTCGACCAGATGGTCGATCGCATGCGGCTCCAGAAGGCCGGGTCGCCCGTCGCCATGCGCGCCGACATCGATGACGCGGATCCCGTCATGGGTATCGAGGACGGTGATCGCGTTGCGCGGACTGATCTCAAGCCAACGTGCCAACGGTGTCGCGTCGCCCGTGAACAGCGAATGCAATATCAATGGCGGCAGCACAAAATCGTAGACTCGATCGACTTTCCTGGCGATTTCGATCTGGTCGCGATAGTAACTGTGAATTTCGACCAGCACCTCCCTTCGGCGGTCACGGGCCGTTCCCGCCAGTTCTCCCAGGAACGCGTAGGTTTCGTCGATCATGAAGCAACTGGTTCCAGCCTTCTTGAAGGCGTAGCCCGCAGCGTCGAGGCGGATTGCCGTCACCTTGGCTTCAGCAAAGCGTTCGAGGATGGTCTCGAGATATGAGGAACCATGGGCACTCTGGACGTCGATGTCGATCTGCTGCGGGGTGAATGTCGTCCAGAGCATCCGCTGGCTGCCATCGGCGAGCGCCACTTTAGAAAACGGCAGGCCGGGGCGCGGCCGATAGATATTCAGGAGGTCCTGCTCGCTGGTACCACGCGGAAAGACCTTGCCGAATGTCATGAACATGTCTGCAAATTCTGATTCAGGCCCTTTTGCGATGAAGTCCTGGAACCAGCTCGATTGCGCCGAGACATGGTTGACAATGAGATCGGCCATGATCTCCACGGAACCGGCTAGGCCGCGCACGTCATCCCAGTTGCCGAGGCGAGGATCGACAAACGTGTGATCGGTGGGATCGAACCCGGCATCAGCACCGTCGGTAGGATCGAAGAATGGCAAGGCATGGACACCGCCGAACAGGCCTTGCAGCTTCCCGTCGAGCAAAGCCCTCAACTCCGGTAAGCCGCCTCCGCTTAACCGGTCGACGTAGGTGATAAGGTATACTCTGTTCTTCATTTGGAACTCTTCGTCTGCGGCGCTCCACTGAGGAGGGTGTATGGGTCGTTGTGGTCCGTCAGTTAGTTGAATTGCCAGTGAGGAGACGGCTTTCTCCAAGCAGTCCCTGTTCGTCCATGATCGGATGCGCGACGGAAACGATATGGGCGTTGATACGTTTGAGATCACGCAGGATGTCGAGATGAAGGGAGCTCGTCTGCAGGCTGTCCGCCCGCCCGTCGCGCAATCGCTCAAGGTGTCGCTCCGAAGACCGTTTCTCCATGTGGCGCACCTCGATCTTTCGCTCCATAAGTTGTTTTGCGAGGTTGACGTCACGGGTGATGAGAATCGTCTGGGCGATCCTGAGATTGTCGATGGTCAGCTGGAAAAGCTGATGAAGCTCGGCAAACCCGTCCTCGGAGAATCTGAGGCCTTGCCCGATCTTCTTGGTGACTTCGGGCAGAAGACCCTTTTCAATGATGTCACCGATGTGCTCGAGGTTGATGGCGTAGTCGATGATGACGATGGAACGGCGACCTTCATCTTCAGACAGTCCGGCTCGCCCGAGTTTCGAGAGATAGACTTTGACCTCTTGCTGCAGCCGGTCGACCTGACGTTCGAGCGGCGAGATATCCCTGAGCCTGGCGGCATTGTTCCGTTCAAAGGCGTCCGACACTTTCAGGAGCATTCGTTCGATCAGATCTCCTACACCAAGCACCTCGCGTGAAGCGGTGGTGAGGGCCACGATCGGCGTCGAAAGTTCATCCGAATCCAGAAATTTGGGGGTGTTCTCCGTCTGGGCCTGCTCGGGGATCAGGATGGTCATCCAGCGCGCGAGGAGTTTGGAAAATGGCCAGGCCAGGAGCGCCAGAGCGATGTTGAAGGCCAGATGCGCATCGACTGGTAGCTTGGCGTAGGGGAGGGGCAACATCGAAAGCCAGTCGGCCAAAATGCTGGCCGCGGGCAGAGTGAGCACGCAGCCAATCGCCCGAACTATCAGATTGCCCAACGTAACTCGTCTGGAGGCTGCCGGCCCCGACAGAGCAGCAATCACCGGCGGGATAGCACCTCCCAGATTGGCCCCGAGAACCAGAGCGACAACAAGGCCACCAGACAGAAGGCCGGTCGTAGATAATGACAGGATGAGGACGACCGCGGCAAGGCTTGAAGATGACACAAATGCGATCATTGCGGCAAAGATCATCGCGACAGGCCACGCGTCGTCGAGCAGCCCGATGAAGGCTCCAAGCGCCTGAGAATGGCGTAAGGGTTCGGTCGCTGCGCTGAGAAGATGCAACGAGAGCAGCATCAGCGCGATACCTATCATTGCCGTGCCAGCGCCTTGGCGGGAGATCGAGCCACCTCGATAAAGAATGATGCCCACAACCAACAGGAACGGTGAAATCCACTCAATGCCGGTCGCAACGATCCAGGCTGTGATAGCCGTACCGACATTGGCTCCAAGCAGCACGACCTGCGCCATGCGTGGCTTTATCAATTCCCGCTCAACGAACGACGAAACCATAAGCGCGGTCGCTGTGGAACTCTGAAGCGCAACGGTCGCAACGAAACCCGTCAGGAACGATCGGACGCTGCTTTTCGTCCCGGTGGCAAGACCGGTTCTTAGCTTTGAACCAAGTGCGCGCGAGACACCATCCTTGACCTGAGCCAGACCGAACAGCAGCAATGCCACGGCCCCGAACAGGTTGATCATGACGATGGTCGATTCCAACCTATGCTCCTCACCAAGATCTTTGCGTAGCGGCTTCCACCGATGAGACACCCGCTGGATGCGGCGGCGTACGAAGTAGGCTATCTGCTATGTTGGATTTTGACCTGACGCGCGTGGTTGCTCTCCATAATGGGCTCGGTTTAGCCGTCTTTCGGCGAAGGAGCCGGTGGGCGAGCAGGGAGGATCGCTGCCCACCGGCATCCTGCCCGCGCCGCTCCGCGGGCAGGATTGAACTGATGTCGACTCGTTTTGCTGGCTTGCGAAAAAGAGGTGAGTTGGCTGCCAGGTTCTCAACGCCGCCCGACATCTCATTAAAGTCCGTCATATTTTTCTCTCGCCCAACTCTTGCCTGTCCCTGCCAGCCTGATTGATTTCGCTCACTATAACAATGGTTTCGGGGAGAATCATTTTCTGTTTTTTTCGAGAATTCGATTGATAACTGCTCTAACCATCTGCTGCATCGCAGCAACACTGTCATGAAACTTTCATTTGACGAAGAACGATTCCGCTCATAATGTGAGCGATATAGATCATTTTTCTACCAAAGGGAAGCGCTGGTGTTTAACTCGACTCAAGACCGTCAGGCAAAAATCGTCGAGCTGTTGCGTAGCGAGCAGTTTCTGCCTATCGGCAAGCTAACGGAGCACTTTCAGATTTCTGTGGCGACTGCCCGGCGAGATCTCAGCGAACTCCATGAGGCTGGACTTTTGCGCAGGACCCACGGCGGTGCTGTCAGTGTAACCCAAGTCGCTCAGGACAAGCCCAACGCCGCCCGTGCGGTCTGGAATCAGACTGAGAAAGCGGCCATTGCGGCCGTCGTCGCCGGAATGATTGTCGATGGCGACACGGTTCTCCTCGATGCCGGTACAACGGCACTGGAGGTCGCGAGGACGCTTGCCGGGCGCCGGAACCTCACCTTCATTTCGAACGGTCTCGACATCGTTGAGGAACTGACCCGGGGTGAAGGGCAGAGCATCTATTCGGTCGGAGGAGAATATACCGACACGAACCGCTCTTTTCGGGGCCCTCTGGCCGAACAGTTCATTCGGCAGTTCAATGTTGACAAACTCATTCTCAATGCCGCGTCAATCGATATTGACCGCGGATTGATATGCACCTCGTCGCCAGTGAATGCGAGTGTCGCCCGCGCCATGATCGAGGTTTCGAGCCGCGTGATCGTTGTTGCGGACCACTCGAAGTTCACCAAATCGAGCCTCTCGGTAACTGCCAGGATCGAGGATATCGGTGTCATTGTCACCGACGCCGGAACCCGAAGCATTATCGAGACAGTACCTGAAAAGCTGCGGAAGAAGTTCGTTATCGCGAATTAGGTTCGAAGCTCGCACGAAAATATCAGCCACATTCACACCGATCTGGGAGGACAACTAAATGCTTAAGACCAATCGCAGGCATTTTATGATGGGCACCGCTGCAATAGCGGTCGCTTCAACTGCAGGCGTCAGGTTCGCCTTCGCGCAGGAACGCCGGGAGCTTCGGCTCGGAGTAAACGGATTGCCGAACTCGCTGGAGCCGGTGAATGCGATTAGCAATGTCGGTCCCCGCATTGTCAATCAGATCTTCGACACGCTGATTGCGCGTGATTTCTTTGCCAAGGGAGCGCCCGGCAATGCTATCGAACTGGTGCCGGCGCTCGCCGAGAGCTGGGAACGGATTGATGACAAATCGGTGCGCTTCAAACTGCGCCAGAGGGTCAAGTTCCACGACGGCGTGGAGATGACGGCAGACGATGTCGCATACACATTCTCCTCGGAACGGCTATGGGGGCCGGAAGCGATCAAGACAATCCCGCTCGGCAAGTCCTACTCGCTCGCCTTCGACGAACCCGTCGTCGAGGACAAGTACACGATCGTGCTACGAACTAAGACCCCCAGCTATCTCATAGAAACTTATGCGGCATCCTGGATGAGCCGCATCGTTCCGAAGGAATATTATAAGAAACTTGGAGCGGTCGCCTTCGGCAACAAACCGCTCGGAACGGGTCCGTATAAGTTTGTTGAGTTCGTCGCCGGCGACCGTGTCGTGCTCGAAGCGAACGATGACTACTGGGGTGCAAAGCCGACAGCCTCGAAGATCACCTATCAGATCGTCCCCGAGCCCGCTACCCGCGTCGCAGGACTGATCAGCGGCGAATATGATATCATTACCACGCTCACGCCGGACGATATCCAGCTCGTAAACAGCTACCCCGACCTGGAAACACGTGGAACGCTGATCGAGAACTTCCACATGTTCACCTTCAACATGAACCAGGACGTTTTCAAGGATAAGAAGCTGCGTCGCGCTCTAGCCCTGGCGGTCGACAGGCCGGTGATGGTCGAAGCCCTTTGGAAGAAGCTGGCCGATATTCCCGCCGGCTTTAACTTCCCGAACTATGGCGAAACCTTCGATCGAAATCGGCGCGCCATGGAATACAACGTCGAGGAAGCCAAGCGCCTGGTGAAGGAAAGCGGTTACGACGGTACGCCAATCACCTACCACACGATGGGCAACTACTACGCCAACGCCATGCCCGCGTTGATGATGATGATCGAAATGTGGAAGCAGATCGGCGTCAATGTGGTCATGAAAACCTACGCCCCAGGCAGCTTTCCTCCCGACAACCAGACCTGGATGAGAAATTGGTCAAACGGGCAGTGGATGACGGATGCATACGCCACAATCGTTCCCGAGTTCGGACCCAGCGGTCAGGTTCAAAAACGTTGGGGTTGGAAGGCACCGGCCGAGTTCAATGAGCTATGCGAGAAGGTGACTATCCTGCCAAACGGTAAGGAACGCTTCGACGCCTACAATCGTATGCGGGACATCTTCGAAGAAGAGGCGCCAGCCGTCATTCTCTACCAGCCCTACGACGTCTACGCCGCGCGCAAGGATGTCCACTGGAAGCCCGTGAGCTTCGAAATGATGGAGTTCCGCAACAATCTCAGCTTCGGCTGAACGCGCTAGCGGGTTGGCGCGCGTTGCAGACGCGCGCCGCCTTCGGGAGGAGTTTGAGTTGTCAAGTCTACTAACAGTTCGCGATCTGGTCGTTCAGGTACCGGCGCGAGACATCACCATCATAAACCGTGTCAGTTTCTCGCTGGATGCGGGTCAGACGCTCGGACTCGTCGGCGAATCCGGCTGCGGGAAGAGCATGACCTGCTATGCCATAGCAAAGGCGTTACCACGGGGGATTGTTCAAACGAGTGGTTCCATCAATTTGGACGTCGATCAGCGAGCTGATGGTAAGCCGACTATCGCGATGATCTACCAAGATCCGACGAGTAGCCTCAATCCAGTGCATTCGATTGGCTACTATCTGGAATCCAGTCTCTATCGTCATCAAGGACTGAAGGGTAACGATGCGCGGCTGGAAGCCATGCGCCTTCTAGAGCGTGTCGGAATTGACCGCGCCAAAAGCCGCCTGCGGTCCTACCCGCACGAGTTCTCGGGCGGCATGAACCAGCGCGTAATGATCGCGCACGCACTCGCCGCCAAGCCAAAACTCATGATCGCCGATGAACCCACGACGGCACTCGACGTGACGACGCAGGCCCAGATACTCCATCTTCTGGAAGAGCTCAGATCAGAGACGGGCATGGCGCTTCTGATCGTGTCACACGATCTGGGCGTGATTGCTCGCCTGGCCGATCGTGCAGCGGTAATGTATTGCGGCAAGATCGTCGAGACAGCCCCGGTCGTTGAGTTGCTGGAGCGTGCCGCGCATCCTTATGCTCGCGCCCTGATCGGCTGCATGCCGACAATCGACCCGGACGATCTCGAACCGCCAATACCGATTCCAGGGTCCGTACCCCTTCTCGATAACCTTCCTGCCGGATGCTACTACCATCCGCGGTGTCCTCGCGCGAACGAGCAATGCATCGCCAGCTTTCCCGGTTCTATCAATGTCGGCCCGCTCCATGATGCCGCCTGTTATCATCCGGTGAGCCCATGAGTACGCCTCTTCTTCAAGCCCGAGACGTCACCAAGGTATTCCGATTGAAATCCGGACTGTTCACGAAACGGTCCGTGCACGTTGCGGTGAACTCCATCAATCTTGAACTCGCTCGACGCGAACGCATAGGTGTGGTGGGAGAATCCGGCAGCGGGAAATCGACACTCGGTCGACTTCTCCTTGGACTGGCTTCCGCAACCGAGGGCGAAGTCTTGTTCGACGGGATTGCGCACAAGGATCGCACATCGCGAGACTGGTCGGCGTTTCGCAAGGAAACATCCCTGGTACAGCAAAACCCGCTTTCCGCCCTTAATCCGCAAATGACAATCGGCGAGCAGGTGGCTGAAGCCGTATGGGTGCACCGCGTCGCAGACCGCACAGGAGCGCGGGATCGGGCTGCGGCCATGCTCGACCGTGTCGGTCTCTCAAGTGCAATGATGAACCGCTATCCGCACCAGATGTCGGGTGGCCAACGGCAGCGCGTCGTTATCGCACGCGCACTTATCCTCGATCCAAAGCTGGTCGTGTTCGATGAGGCGGTATCGGCTCTCGACGTCTCGGTACAAGCTCAGGTCGTTGCGCTCCTGCGGTCTCTCTGGACGGAGCTGGATCTCGCTTATGTCTTCATCACGCACGATCTGCGCATCGTTCGTCATCTCGTCGATCGCATCGCCGTCATGTATCTCGGCCGTGTCGTGGAAACCGGTGATATAAAATCTGTCTATGAGTGGCCGCGACATCCCTATACGCGAGCGCTGCTTGCCTCTGTCCCGACGATGGACCCGACTGTCCGAAATATAGAACCGCCCATCAAGGGGGAACTTGACGTCGGGAAGGTTATGAATGGCTGTGCCTTTCGGTCTCGCTGCCCGTTCGCGATCGATAGATGCGTGACCGAAACCCCAGCGCTGCGGCCAATCGCGGGACAAATGGCAGCGTGTCACAGGGGGGAGGAATTCGCCCGATCGATAGATTCACCGGTCGGTCTGGCGCAGCACGCGGAGGTGGCGCAATGATGAACTTCATACTTGGGCGCCTGGTCCGGGCAATGGCTGTGCTCATCCTGACCGTGACGTTCGTCTTTATTATTCTCAGGTTGGGCGGCGATCCAGCCCGTTCGATGTTGGGCGAGAACGCGACACCAGAAGCGTTAACGGCATTCCGGACGGCATGGGGCTTGGACAGGTCGATCCCCGAGCAGTTCCTGATCTATGTCGCCCATGCGCTCAGGGGTGATTTTGGGGTGTCGGCGGCAGATGGTCGCGAAGTATTCGCCGTCATTGCGGAGCGCGTCCCGAAAACGCTGACGCTGACGATATCAGCATTCATATTGAGTCTGCTTGTCGGTATTCCGGCAGGAATCGTCGCGGCGATGCGTCGTGATAGTGCAGCCGACACGTCTGTTATGGCAGGGGCCGTCCTCGGATACAGTGTGCCCAACTTCCTCCTCGGACTCACGCTCATTTTTGTGTTCGCTGTCTGGCTACGTGTGCTGCCGAGCTCCGGCAGTTCCACCTGGCAACACGCAATCCTGCCCGTGGCAACATTTGGCCTCGTAAATGCCGCCGCGATCGCACGCTTCGCGCGCTCCGCGCTCATCGAAGTTTTGGAACAGCCGTATATCGCCGCGGCTCGTGCGGATGGCATCCCAAAGTGGGAGGTGGTTATTCGCCACGCACTACCCAACGCCGCAATCCCGATGGTGACCATGTTGGGTTTTGTGGCGGCCGGTTTGCTGGGCGGGTCGGCGATTGTGGAGACCGTGTTTGCCTGGCCAGGACTGGGCAGCGGGTTTGTGCGGGCCATAACCTTAAGCGACCTCAATGTGGTTCAGGCGATGATCCTTCTCTTCACGGCCTTCATGGTCACGGTCAATCTGATCGTTGATGTTCTCTACGCCGTGCTGAACCCTAAAATCAGGCTTCAAAAAAATGACCACTAACACGCTCGCTTCGCCGAAAAGGCAATTTCTGAAATCTGCCAGCCGGATTCCGGTCAGTATCTGGCTGTGCCTGATCTGGATAGCTGTCGTCTTCTTGGTGGGTGTGACGGCACAGTGGATCAGCCCTTTTGATTATCTTCAGCAGTCACCTCTTGCCCGCTTTGCGCCGCCCGGTGCGCCGGGACATCTGCTGGGGACCGATTATCTTGGTCGCGATGTCCTCAGCAATATCTTGGTTGCAACCCAGACGTCTTTGATGATTGCACTTCTCGGCTCTTTGATCTGCGCGTTTATTGGTACAAGCCTCGGATTCGTGACTGCCCACTTCGGCGGCTGGGTCGACAACGCGATCATGGGATTTGCGGATGCGAAAGCGTCGGTGCCCTTCATCATTTTCGCCCTCGGCGTGCTGGCCTTTCTCGGGTCTAGTCCGCTCATACTTCTGATGCTCGTGGGCGTCGCGTCATTTGAGCGCTATGCACGCCTCACGCGTGGCCTTGTTCTGAGCGCCAACCAGGAGGGATATGCTGAAGCTGCCCGGATTGTCGGCGTTCCATCCCTGCGAATTTATCTGCGACATGTTCTCCCAAACATTGCGGGACCACTTATCGTTCAGATCACTTTGAACTTCCCCGAAATCATCATCTTGGAAAGCGGGCTGAGCTTTCTAGGGCTTGGAATTCAACCTCCAGAGACAAGCCTCGGGCTTATGGTTGCTGACGGGAGAAGCTACATCGCAATTGCATGGTGGCTCATCGCCTTGCCCGGCGTCGTTATTGTGCTCACCACCTTGTCCATAAGCCTGCTCGGCGACTATTTGCGCGATCGTTTCGACGCGCGGCTGCGTTAAATGAAAGGAACTAAAATGAATCCACTCAGAATGACACCTGAGACGATACGTCTTGGCGGTCACAGAGGCCATAGTGCCGGTGCTCCCGAAAACACCCTCGCAGCGTTCAGGAAGGCATTCGAATTCGGTGGCCAACACGTCACTTGTGAAACCGATCTAGGAATTACCCGCGACGGCGAACTTGTCCTGATTCACGACGAGACGGTCGACCGCACCACCAACGGCCACGGTCTGGTGCAGAACATGACGTATTCCGAACTGTGCAAGCTCGACGCCGGCAGCTGGTTTGGCGAGCAATTCAGCGGTGAACGTGTGCCGTTGCTGAAGGAGGCGCTGCAGCTCGCCCGTGAACTCGGTATCATCTACCAGCTGGAGCTCAAGATCTACGACGCGAACGATGTGTTCTTCCCGAAGCTGAGGGCACTGATCGACGAGCTGGGCTGTGCAGACCTTCTGCAGTTTTCCTCTTTCGACTACGTGCAACTGAAGGCTGTTAAGCAGGCAATCCCAGACGTGCCGACCGTCGGTCTCATGCATTCGCGTCTGATCGACCCTGCAGCTCTTGCGCGCCAGGCCAATCTCGACGCCATGAACATCGAAATCTACCACTTCGCCAGTGGAGAGGCTCGCCAGCTTCACGAAGAGGGCTTCGCCGCATTCTGCTACCTACCGGCGGACTACCACGAGAAACTGCTGAAATATGGCGTCGATATTGAAGCTCAGGTCGTTCAATGGGTTCGTGGAGGTCAGTTGGATCAGCTCCTGGGCGATGACGTCGCGCAAGTGGCAAAGATCAGGGACAGAGCCCATGGTTGAGATGGCTCCTACGACTCTTTCCGCGCGTCCGTTTGAGGCGATTGTTGAAGACATCGCTAGGGAAGCTGGCAAACTGGCCTTGAGCCATTTTGAATCCCTGGCAGACCTTCCCGTCGAAAAGAAGGGCCATCTGGACCTCGTGACCCAGGCGGACAAGCAGGTTGAGGAATTCCTGATTGCCAGACTGCAAGGAGCCTTCCCGGATGACGGGATTTTTGGTGAGGAAGGCGGCGAAATCACAGGAACGTCGGGCCGCATCTGGGTTATTGATCCAATCGACGGAACGTTCAACTTCGTGCGTGGGGGGCAAAACTGGGCGGTTTCGATCGGTCTTTACGAGAATCGGCGGCCCGCGTTCGGTGCCATTTTCGCTCCAGTCCGGGACCTGATGCTTGTTGGAGGCAAATCGGTCGAACCGCTCCTTAATGGTAAACCGATCAAGCCGCTGCCGGCCCTCGACATGTCGCGAGCATCAACCGGATTTAGCTTCCATCCTTCGGTACCAACAGCCGACCGGCTGGAAGTAATCCGCTTTATTTCGGACGAGCTGCAGATCAGCTTCCGGTTCTGCGGATCCGCCACCCTCTCGCTCATCGAGGTTATGATGGGGGAGACGGATGGCTACGTGTCAGTGGGAGATTCAACGTGGGACGTCATGGCGGCTCTGCCTATCCTGGCAGGTCTTGGTGCTTCTCACACAATTGACTGGGATCGGATCGAACTGTCTCAAAAGCTCCGCTTCGTATGTGGCAGCAAAGAATTCCTGACCAGAGCCAGACCATTGCTGCAGAACCTTTCAGCCGCCGCTTAACCGCATAGTGGGCTGAACGACCAATGCACAAATCTGCGCGCTTTTCAGCCACTACAATAAACCCAAAGGCGACGCGGACTTTCGCGGCGCCGCATCAACCCGTATCCGACGTCGTGGTTCTTTCGCGCCGTGTGTTTTTGGAACACCAATTTGCAAGCCTTTGATCTACCGCCCGGCCCAATACTTTACCTAAAGGGTTTCCGTGACACCCGTGTGAAAGCCAAGGGGTCTGATGTCGAGTAAAGCTCCTAAGCCCGGACCTTTCGCACCCCTCCCGTTCGTTACGGATCTCGCGAAGGATGAGGTTAAAACCCAATGCGCTGCGATCTGCTACAGGCGGATTTGCAAAGGTAGCGACGAGATCGAAGTCCTCTTGATCACGAGCCGCGACAGCGGGCGTTGGGTAATCCCTAAGGGTTGGCCGATGCGAAAAAAGAAACTGCATCAGGTTGCCCGGCAAGAAGCCTGGGAAGAAGCTGGCGTGCGTGGCCATATACAGAAGACGCCGTTCGGGCACTTCAGCTACCTGAAGAAGGTTTCGAAAGATGAAATCTTCCCGTGCCTGGTTCAAGTCCATCTCCTGTCTGTATCCGAACTTGAGGAAGGCTTTCCCGAGAAAGGCCAGCGTCAACTCAAGTGGTTCTCACCGGCCGAGGCAGCGCTAGCTGTAGATGAGACTGGGTTACGACGACTTTTCAACAACCTGCAATACCACACCGAACCTGAACCAACGTCGTCCTGAGCAACGTTGGGTTGGGAACGGCTGCCGTGCGTGACGAACTAAAGAGGGCAATATGGATATCAACCTGCTTAAGAAAACGCCTGATCTAAGAGGTGTCGCGGACATACGACTTACGACGCTGGATGATGGCCCCGGCCGCGGCCAACGCATTCTGATTGCCCGCAACGCGACTGGGGTGGCGTTCGAAGTGGCGGTCGATCGTGGTTTCGACATTGCCAGCCTTTCTTTCAAAGGCATCAATATCGGGTGGCACTCGCCCACGCAAATGCGATTTCCCACAGTCGATCCCGGCTCGGAGGAGGGATGGGGCTTCATGCGCAACTTCGATGGCTTCATGGTGACCTGCGGCCTTGATCACATCAGTCGACCGCGCGAGATAGACATTTCCCACTACAATCATCCGCACCTGAAATCGAAGAAAGTGCCGCACCACGGCCGGATTTCGACTGAGAAGGCGAGACTGATGAGATATGGTGTAGACCCTGAATCCGGAGACGTGTTTTGCGAGGGTTTGGTTAGACAGGCTTGCGTCTTTGGTGAAACGATCGAGTTGCGCCGACGCTTAACCCTGCCCATCTTTGGGTCAGTGCTGGATATCAACGATACGGTCACGAACCGAGGTTTTGTTCCCACGTATCACGCAATCATTTACCACCTGAACTACGGGTACCCCTTCCTGGATGAGGATCTGGAGATAACCGGGCTGCCCGAACATCTCTTGGCAAAAATGCTGTTAGACCCACCCGCTCCGAATGATAAATACGGTGAAAAAGTCGATGTAGTGGATAGCAACCAGGTTCTCGAAACCGATCCGATCTTGCTAGCTAATCCTGCCCTCGGCATCTCCGTTGGCCTGACATACAGCCACGCCCATCTGCCTAAACTAGCAGTCTGGCGTGCATACCAGTCGGGGTTATTCGCACTCGGCATAGAGCCTCGAACAGACTGGGCCGAAAACCATCCACTGGTTCAATTCGGGGAAAGCATCAGTCACTCCTTGCGAATTGAGCTAAACGATCTGAGACTTAAATAGAAGTTGAAGCGCTTTTTGCTGGGACGTTTTCTTGCAGCAGCGGGACTGTCAAAGTACTCGAATTACATAGAGCGCTGTACGAAAATTGGTGTTATGAGGCTAGGACCAATCGACATCCGGGGGGCCTAAATTGCTTGAAGGCCTATTCATATGCTACCGTATTGAGGCACGGAGGTCTGTGGATGGCAGCCAGGGGATATGAATTGAGCGATGTTCAGTGGTCAAAGATTTCGGCGTTGCCACCGGGCAAAGCTGATGATCCGCGATGCACTGGCTTGGACAACCGGTCGTTTATCGTTGGTTGTATTTGGTTTTTGGACTCTGGCGCGCAATTGCGCGACCTGCCAGGACGCTACGGCAAGTGGAAGGCCGTACACTTGCGCTTCAGCCGTTGGTGCCACGCAAACATATCAATCCAAGGTCACCGCAAGGCTCGAACGGATCAATATCCCGCTAACCGTAGTGGTGCAGCCGCTCCTGTCTGTCACGGCCACTGTTGACGCTCTTCATAAAGCCGATGGCATGTGGACTACGGCGCTGATAGGTGAATTCGGTCGTGTCCTCCAGCACCAGGATCGGACCTTTGGAAGCATCATAGCGTTGAGTTGTCGGGGCGAGATGGCCGTTGAGGATTTCGCCCTCCTTAACATTTGGGTTGGAGAAAAGCCGATAGGCGGCCACTGTGTTGGCCCAGTCTTGGCCGGCGAAAGGAAATCAAAGCTGTCGTAATAGTTCTGCGCAGCGTCGGCTCAGGCGAGCATCCTTCCAAGCCCTGCGTCAATTCGGGAGAGAAGTGGAAGAGTGCCGCAGGAGGCGCGCCGCCGGCGAAGGGCCGGTCATCGCGCACGTAAGTCCATAACCGTGCCTGCCTTATTGCTCCCCTAACCAGAAGCGGCACGGTGGTGTCGTCACCATGCAGCGGCTCGGCGGCCAGCACATGGGCGCGGATTAGATCATGGATCGGCTGCAGCGTCGTCGCGCAGGCTCCGACCTGATCGGCAAGCGTGGAAAGACTGAGATCGACGCCTTCCCTAGCGTAGCGCTCAGCTTGGCGGTTCAACGGCTGATGTTGGCCGAACTTCTCAAACAAGATCGTCGCCAGCAAGTTCGGTCCCGTCCATCCCCTCGGGGTCGCATGGAAGGGCGCCGGTGGCTGGCTGATATTCTCGCGCACCGTCTGGATCACCTTCCACGGGCGCGGGATCGCCTCCAGCGTCTCGGTGACGTCCTCTCCCATCTTGACGATCCGGGCTGAGCCGCAGCAGGTGGAAGTCGATGGGGCTTCGATGATCAGGCGCTCCCGCGGCAGATGGTCAGGAAACGGCTTGAGGGCCGGCCGACGGCGTTCGAAGGCGGAGACATTTGTGATCTTCTCTGCCACGCGTTCAGCCGCGATCTTATCCTCGGTGGCGTCGGCCTCGAGTTCTTCGAGCTGTAATTCCATCTGGTCGATCAGCCGGGCGCCCCGTTCCGAACTCTGGCCATATTGCTCGCGGCGCATTTTTTGCGATCTCGAGCTTGAGGCGCCGGATCATTGCCTCGGACGTCATCACGACGGCGCGCACCTGTGCGAGATCGGCCTCGGCGGAGGCGACGCGCGCTTCCGATGCCGCAAGCGCGGCGCGCAGTCTGGCTATCTCCGAAGCAGCATCATCCATGGCCGAAAGCTACCATGTCGCATGCAGAAAGCCCAACAAAACAGAGGAATGATAGCGATCAGCCCGCCGTCGCAGGTCGTTGCGCCCAGCGTCGATTGCGGAGTCGATCCCTTCCAGGAGATATCCCAACTGCGCCGCCGACACCGGCACGGCCGACCCGTTCTGGCTGACCGGCCAGATGAATTTGCCAGCTTCAAGGCGCTTTATGTAAAGCGACATGCCGACGCCGTCATGCCAGAGGACTTTGATCAGATCACCCTTGCGCTCCCTGAAGCGGAAGACTTCGCCGCCACGAGGATCACGGCCAAGACCTTGTTGCACATTCAGCGCCAGGCTGTTCATGCCGCGACGCATGTCCGCCACCCCGCCCGCGATCCACACCTTCACCTTGGCCGGAAAGGCGATCATGACCCATCCACGACGGGCAAGAATGGTCGGATCAAGCGAGGCCAGGATCGTCAGCCGTCGGCCGTTCCGCAGGCCGATCTCGATCGTCTTGTCGTCTTCAGATCGCGGCGGGGAGACCACCTCGCTAGATGTCGCCGCCGGTGGCGAAATCGAAAGTCGCACGAAGGTTGTTGGCGCGGAACCACTCAGAAGCCCGCTCCGATATTGACGACGCCAAGCCGTCAACAAGGACCGCGACAATCCATAACGCCGCGCCGTCGCCGAGCCCTGCCGAAATCCCTGCAGGCTCTCTTCAACGATCCGAACCTTCTCCGCGTCAGACCAATCCCGCCGACGACCAAGATCGTCGACGGACAAGACCTCAATGGGGAAATCACTGTAGCGCATGACATAAGCCATGGACTTAAAGCCAATCACCACATCAGGACAGACGGCCTTCGGCGAATGGATACGGAGAGCCTGCAAGGCTTTCGGAGGTGTTCGGCAGTTCCTGATCGACGAGCAATGTGATCCGGAAAAGATCCAACGCATCATCGCTGATGAGCCAAGATCATGAGGTCCGCAGTCTAGGCCGGATGGTTATTACCTCGCAGACAAACGAAACAGCAAGAAAAATTAAAGGTGGAATAATTTTGAAACCAGGTGGCGGAATGCCTCGCGATGTGCAAGCTCGACCGGGTGCAAAGCGGCGGCGGGTGCAAAGCGGCGGCGGCAGGATATATTCAATTGTAAATGGCTTCATGTTCGGGAAATCTATATGGATCAGCAATGAGTATGATGTTCAATCTAGAGAAAAAGAAACAGTATTTACCAGTTTATATTCAAGCCAAAAATGTATATATACGAAACTTTATTATAAAATAAAAAGTACATTTTTAATAAGACGACAATTACAATCAATCATATTGATAGACGAAAGCAATAAACAAATTATGCTAATTCGGATATCTTTATTTCGACGTGTCTACATTGACGTCCAGATGGGGGCTGAGATGAGAAACTTCACGATCAATGCCTTGATTTCGCCATTCCCAGACAGCCATTTCATCTTCAGATCGGTCTGAGATTACCCAGTCCGCAATCGTTGCCGAATTTCCTGGTGTTCCTTTTCTCCAACGTAAGTGTTTCCGCTCGTCTGTCTCATGACGTCGAGCCCTGCCTGTTTTAATGTCGATGGAGAACTCTCCCCGCTCGCCGCACTCCAGAGAGGCAGCGAAGTCATAGCATCTATTGACCGCTGCAAACTTCAGGTGGGGGCGTTTAGCTCTGATCATCGCATCTTCCTTTACGTAATACGCGAGCCTCACTGCGGCTTCATCTGAATCGAAAGCTAACAAGACATCTTTATCGATAACTTGGCCCAACAAGTTTCTGGTTACCCTGGAGAAAACAACATGTATCGCCACAATCCGCATGTCTTGCATTAGAATGGAATCAATCCAGGCTTTGCCTGCCAAATACAAATCATCAACGGTAGGTTCAGTAACTTGACGCAAACAGGCTAGTCTGCAAAGTTCTTCAGGAAAAACAGCGGGCATTAAAGCGATTGATTTCCTCCAATCAGATGCGGGCTGAGCTTTTAAAATTGCATCGACGAAGGCAGCACCGTTTAGGTATTCGAATGTATAGAAAAGTACGACAACTCTTTGATGGTATTCCGGTCGGTGGCTAAGCCAAGCCACAATCACGTGAGCCTCATAGTTCCTACCGTCTAGGAAAATGGTGGCATCTGGATTAGCCGAAAATACTTTCCTTAA
Organism: Agrobacterium tumefaciens; assembly: GCF_005221325.1. Taxonomy (NCBI): domain Bacteria; kingdom Pseudomonadati; phylum Pseudomonadota; class Alphaproteobacteria; order Hyphomicrobiales; family Rhizobiaceae; genus Agrobacterium; species Agrobacterium tumefaciens. Next base: position 156,037 of record NZ_CP039893.1, read on the forward strand.
TAGTTCGTCTAAAAAGGGAATATGATCAACGGTTTCAAGATACTGATCTTGTATTACCCCATTTGACACTTCTCGAATAATAACAGGCACATCCTTGATGGCTGATGAGTGAATTTTGTTGAAGAGCTTATCTCCCAAATTTTCAGACACTCGCCAAGTGTTAAGATCATGAGAAACGATAGGTACGTTATCTAAAGTTAAACAGACGTCCAACTCGCTCAGATTGCGTCCTCCTTTGCACAGCGCGGTCAACAATGAGCTCGCGGTGCATTCTTGAATTCGTTTTCCTAAATTGAACATTCCTCTGTGCTCAATGACTTGTAAGGCCAGATTTTCCTCGAGCCGCTCTAGAAGCCTCGGGACAGAATGGCGTGCGAGAACTTCAAGGGGAGTAACGTTTTCTGGTAGATCCCAGTGAAGCGTCCAAGCTGGCCAAACGGTTCCTTCCACCTTGTGTGGCTTACGCTGACAAAGCACCTGCAAAAAAAGGGAGGTCACAACACGTTGGGATGCGTGAATTACAAAGTATTCTTACATTCACAGCCATTTGCGAACCGAAGTGAATTTCCAAGATGCAAGATTGGAATTGCAGTAATTTCGACCCTTAAGTGACAAAAAAATTGTTGGGCGCATATAAATAAGCGAAAAATATACACTCATATAATATATAACATGGGACAGTTTGAGCTAATAATTCAGTGTAGCGCATTACCTTGCGTAATTCACTCAAATGCTAAGCAGTCAGTTAGGTCGGCGTCAATTTGTCGGCCACTATACGATAGTTGCGCAAGTTTTCAAAGTTCTGGCCTGACATCACGCCTCTGTCGGCGGCGGGTCCCATTTGTAACAAATCCACTATCACGATAGATAGTCTAATGGGGTAGAAAGGCGAAATATTTCGGTGCTGAGATTGGACGCAATCAATTCAAAAAAAATCCCGTGATTGATGCTATTGAGTCACCAATAATAGGGGCACCGAAGCCCATTTAATTATGAGATATAACTGAACTTATATTCAAAAATCAGTCACTAATTCGAGATGTATGACAGTCAGCCAGTATTCAACATTATCGACAGCTCGAATCTACAAGACCGGCGTGAACTTAAACTCGTTCTAATTCACACAGCAAATGCTTACCGCAGTTTTGCACAAAAAAGCCTCATAGCTGCTCAACGCTCGTGGATAAATTTAATCACTAATACTGATGCTCCCATTGATCCACCTAAAGACGAAGTGGTCAAGCGCTTTTGCGAAGTTGCGGGCTGCCCAGGTCCAACAGATATACCCAATGTATCTTTGATGTACGTTTATTGCTCGTTTCAAGAAATGCGAGGGTATGCACAGAAGCGATTTTATGACGGCGCTTCCGACGGAGGCACAGTTATCTCCACCGTCCCACCCTATGCCGAAGGGATAACAAAACAAACTATGAGGTTGTGGCAGAAAAATGTTTATCAAAATACAAGCAAAGAAACACATGATTTGGATGCTTACATTGCTTTTCTTCCGAGTACGTCGCTTCAACATCCGATTTTCTCGCATATGAAGATCGGCGGCAATAGCTTCTTAGCGCCATCCCGGATTGGTCCTTTCTGTGTTGAAATAATCGCGGTCGGCAAGACTCTCTTTCAGGATAACGGGCTGAAAAAGGAGCCCAAGATGTGGTGTGATATGGCTTTCACTTCCTTGTGGAAGCGTTTGGTCTAACGTGCAGAGGTGTGTTGGCGGGGATGAAGCAACGGTGTCCGTTTGTAACAAAATGTAACGATTCGACCTAAGTAAAAAATTATTTATTCAGCATTAATATAATCGTTGTGTGTCCAATATGTAAGACGATTTCCGATGTTGTTATTGGTGCGGTTATGGAAGGGTTGTCACAACATAATACCGTATGACTTTCTGTTCATCATGGACGAAGTAATATGTTTATCATAATTTTTTTTATATAGTCCGCTATTGAAATTTAATTTCTGAAGCTCGGTTAATTCAATTCCGTTTTGACATCTCATTCTTTGCATAGATTTAGCAATGTAAAATTGTAACATCTAGATTGACGACACAAATTATTTAAAAATGATTACAGGTTGTGGATATTAATCAGCCAACGGAGTATCTGAGAAGTTCATGATGTGAGGTTTCTTTGTGTGAGACAACCTAATATTGGGCCCCTCTATATAAGCTGGCCTTGCGTGATTCGTGCCTACAGTTTCGGGAGCATCAATTTTAAAGCTTGAACTATTTTCATCCAAAAAAGGCGATCAACCGCTAGTCACGCTTGGCGGATTTTGCGCTGGCTGAAATTGCTGACTTTTCGTAAGGCCGCGCATATTTGTGTGCCAAGTGGGCCGTCGATAGCGTATAATAATGATGTGGTTGTGACAGGTGCATCCACATTCAAAGCTGGGTCATGTTCCGTCACATCTATCCTTACGCCGCGCTTCATTTCAAAAAAGCCGCGAATTTCATAATGCAGATTTGAGAAATTTGTAACCGATCGCGGAACGCGGATCATAGATATATAGATTGGTTTGAATACATTAGGCCGATGTTATATTATGTAATCCGATTAGATATCATTTTAACTAAGTAAAATTACATTTTTTAGGAATTTGTTTCATTTAAATCCGAATACGCATTATCATTTACGAAGCGACATATTGCTAAAACGGCTATATTTCATTTTCAATAATGAATTTGTTTATCTATCGTGGATTTATAGAGCGTTTTATTGTTACATCAATTCGATGTGTTTAAGAAATATTCATTTCAGATTATTAATTTTTCCAGAACATAATTTCTCCTTGTCTATGGACGCAACACATGGTGGTATGTCATCAATCTAAAGAATTGTAAAAATAGAAGGTTTAATTGGGTAAACCGGGACGATATCGGAATCCAATGGCTTCTTCCAATGCCCCCCCTATTGCTAACAGACGTTGGTCTGAACCCGCTAATCCATCGATCTCCATTCCAACAGGCAAGCGATCAGGTGTAAGGCAAACAGGAATGCTCAGGCCAGGTAGGCCTGCGTTGCTGCTTGGGTCCACATTTCGCACGTAGATCTTGAATGTGTCCATCATCGAGCCATTGTGTATAACTGAGGAATCCTGACCTATGGGTCTGGCCACCAAGGGTGCAGTTGGGAAGAGAATTGCATCTAATTTATTAAGTCTGAAGTAGTTGCGATATGTGGCTTGAAGCCTTGGTCTGAAGGAATGACGGGCCAGTTCATATGCAGCTTTGGAAATTTGATGTCCATCAATTTGCGCATTGACAATGTTGGCTACATCAGGGCTACGAATTCCTTTAATCACGTCAGAAAAAGAAATAGTTTTTACAAAGTCATCGAGATACTGTTTTAGAGCGTGTGGAAATTCATAGAGTGCAATTGGTAAACTGGCCCCACTGTTCAGTTCGTCTAGGTGAGGAATGTTGGCTTCAACAAAAGTTACGCCTTTGTTTGCTAGCAGGCGAATCGTTGTTTCAGCTGCTAGGGCCACATCAGCATCAAGGTCATCATAAAAGTAGGTTATAGGGAGGCCGATCCTTAGCCCCCTCAGCGGTATGGGTGGCATTCTCGCCGGTGTGCCGGAAATTATCTGGTCGAGGATTACAACATCGGCTACGCACTGCGCTATGATTCCGGGAGTGTCTCGGGTAGGGCTAACCGGTATTATCCGATCTCCTGGATATCGACCAAGCGTCGGTCGAAATCCTACTACCCCACATAGGGCTGAGGGAAGGCGAACAGATGCCCCGGTATCGGTGCCTATGCCGCCCAACATTAATCGGCTTGCCACCGCAGCCGCCACACCACCGCTTGACCCTCCTGGTATCAGACTTGGATTCCACGGGTTCCGAACCGCCCCGGTGGCATAGTTGTTACTCGTAATTCCAAACGATAACTCATGCATGTTTCCCGAGGCACCCGGCAGTGCTCCAGCTGAAAAAAGTCTTTCTGCGACGCGGGATGGTATCTTTGGCAAGTGGTTTATCAGCGCCGGCGTAGCAGCGCTTGCAGGAAATATGCCGGTCGCGATGTTCGCCTTAAAACAGAGTGGAATGCCGCAAAGACCTACTCCGGCGTTTCCATGGCGATCAATTTGTTTTGCGCTTCGCCGCAAGCCATCCCAGTCTGTAGCCAGAAGGGCGTTTAGTGATTTTGCAGCTTCACAACGCGCTATCAGAGTTTCCACTAGTTCTAGGCAGGAGTATTCCTTCAGTCTGATGCGTTCTAGGGTTTGTGCTAACGAGGTAATGGCCACCATCTTTATGAGTTGGGGATTTCAAACCCATTTCAGACCAAATAAATATACCAAGCGTGGACCCAAATTGCGCGATTATTGGTGGGAATTCAGCAATTACGGCGTGTGATACGAATGATTGTAGGCACTAAGGTCGCTTTTTCAAACGCAAACAGTATTGTATCAATTGTCAATCAATATTCAACTTGATTGAGCAGCGAGGTGGACCCGAGTGAATATCATATTAAAAAAAGTCCAAATTGTCGCTTTCCATTGGCATGTCAACGAACAGTATGTTCCCCGATTTTCAACTTAAATAGAAACGGTTGATGTCGTTGGTTATCTACACAGAGACGAATCTTATCTAGCAATGTCAGCTTCAGCTCTCTTTGATAACCAATGCGATCATTTCTCTACCAAAATGGTGGATCTGATAATGGTCGATAAGGCTGATGAAATGGACCGGAGGGTTTCCGATGCCTTCTTAGAACGAGAAGCTTCTAGGGGAAGGAGGATCACTCAAATCTCCACCGAGTGCAGCGCTGGGTTAGCTTGCAAAAGGCTGGCCGACGGTCGCTTTCCCGAGATCTCAGCTGGTCGAAAGGTAGCAGTTCTCTCCGCTTACATCTATGTTGGAAAGGAAATTCTGGGGCGGATACTTAAATCGGAACCTTGGGCGCGAGCAACAGTGAGTGGCCTCGTTGCCATCGACCTTGCACCATTTTGCATGGATTTTTCCGAAGCACAACTTCTCCAAACCCTGTTTTTGCTGAGCGGTAAAAGATGTGCACCCAGCGATCTTAGTCATTTCGTGGCCATTTCAATCTCTAAGACTGCCCGCTTTCGAACCCTGCAAATGCCGCTGTACGAGAAAGGCACGATGAAACGCGTTAGCGGGTTTACCATGACCCTTGAAGAGGCCATACCATTTGACATGGTCGCTTATGGTCAAAACCTGATGCTGAAGGCTTCGTCAGGTTCCTTTCCAACAATCGACTTGCTCTATGACTACAGACCGTTTTTTGACCAATGCTCCGATAGTGGACGGATCGGCTTCTTTCCGGAAGATGTTCCTAAGCCTAAAGTGGCGGTCATTGGCGCTGGCATTTCCGGACTCGTGGTGGCAAGCGAACTGCTTCATGCTGGGGTAGACGATGTTACAATATATGAAGCAAGTGATCGGGTTGGAGGCAAGCTTTGGTCACATGCTTTCAAGGACGCTCCCAGCGTCGTGGCCGAAATGGGGGCGATGCGATTTCCTCCTGCTGCATCCTGCTTGTTTTTCTTCCTCGAGCGGTACGGCCTGTCTTCGATGAGGCCGTTCCCAAATCCCGGCACAGTCGACACTAACTTGGTCTACCAAGGCGTCCGATACATGTGGAACGCCGGGCAGCAGCCACCGAAGCTGTTCCATCGCGTTTACAATGGTTGGCGTGCGTTCTTGAAGGACGGTTTCCATGAGGGAGATATTGTGTTGGCTTCGCCTGTCGCAATTACTCAGGCCTTGAAATCAGGAGACATTAGGCGGGCTCGTGACTCCTGGCAAATTTGGTTGAACCGTTTCGGGAGGGAGTCCTTCTCTTCCGCGATAGAGAGGATCTTTCTGGGCACGCATCCTCCTGGTGGTGAAACATGGAGCTTCCCTCATGATTGGGACCTATTCAAGCTAATGGGAATAGGATCTGGCGGGTTTGGTCCTGTTTTTGAAAGCGGGTTTATTGAGATCCTTCGCTTGGTCGTAAACGAATATGAAGAAAATCAGTGGATGTGCTCTGAGGGAATCTCAGAACTTCCTCGTCGAATAGCCTCTCAAGTGGTTAACGGTGTGTCTGTAAGTCAGCGTATACGCCATGTTCAAGTCAGGGCGATTGAGAAGGAAGAGACAAAAATAAAGATAAGGCTTAAGAGCAGGATATCTGAACTTTATGATAAGGTGGTGGTTACATCTGGACTCGCAAATATCCAACTCAGGCATTGTCTGACATGCGATACCACCATTTTTCGTGCACCAGTGAACCAAGCTGTTGATAACAGCCATATGACAGGCTCGTCAAAACTCTTCCTGCTGACTGAACGAAAATTCTGGTTAGACCATATACTCCCCTCCTGTGTCCTCATGGACGGGATCGCAAAAGCAGTGTACTGCCTGGACTATGAGCCGCAGGATCCGAATGGTAAAGGTCTGGTGCTCATCAGTTATACATGGGAGGACGACTCCCACAAGCTATTGGCGGTCCCCGACAAAAAAGAGCGATTATGTCTGCTGCGAGACGCGATTTCGAGATCTTTCCCGGCGTTTGCCCAGCATCTAGTTCCCGCCTGCGCTGATTACGACCAAAATGTTATTCAACATGATTGGCTTACAGACGAGAATGCCGGGGGAGCTTTCAAACTCAACCGGCGTGGCGAGGATTTTTATTCTGAAGAACTTTTCTTTCAAACGCTGGACACGACTAATGATACCGGAGTTTACTTGGCGGGTTGCAGTTGTTCCTTCACGGGTGGATGGGTGGAGGGCGCTGTTCAGACCGCGTGTAACGCCGTCTGTGCAATTATCCACAATTGTGGAGGCATTTTGGCAAAGGGCAATCCTCTCGAACACTCTTGGAAGAGATATAACTACCGCACTAGAAACTAATCTACGGATCCTGTTGCAAGTATTGCACGTTTTATAAATTGCACATTAATGCAAAATTTATGTTTAACAACGAATGTAATGGCGTAAAAAATGTATGTTATTGTATTGAGCGTTCATTTATGTTGAAGTGAGCCATAATATGCTGATGTATAATTAAAAAATTATGTACTGTCGCATTTATTGAAATGGCGCTGTTATTTCAACAATATCGTTGATTTTGTTACAATGACAACGACTGCAGGAAGTAAATAATAGACGCCGTTGTTAAGAAATTGCTACCATATGTGCCTAACTATAGGGACATTCAATTGTGAATAGCCGCCCTTATTTTGACGTCTCATCAAATCAAATAGTACAAAATATCTCACTCTGTCGCCAGCAATGATGTAATAAGCGCAGACAAGTGGCAGTAAAGCGCGGAAAAACGTCCCCGAGTGGCATGAATAGCTGCCTCTGTATTGCTGATTTAGCCAGCCTTATTTGACTTAAGGGTGCCTTCGTTAGTGACAAATTGCTTTCAAGGAGACAGCCATGCCCCACACTTTGTTGAAAAACAAGTTGCCCTTTGGGAGGCGGTAAAGCCAGTTACTCTTCAATAATGAATTTCAAGGAGACAATATAACCGCCTCTGATAGTACACTTCTCTAGTCCAAGAACCAATTTGTATTCAAGATACCGCAAAAAACCAATGGACCTGCATCTAATTTTCGGTCCAACTTGCACAGGAAAGACATCGACTGCGATAGCTCTTGCCCAGCAGACTGGCCTCCCAGTCCTCTCGCTCGATCGCGTCCAATGCTGTCCTCAACTATCAACCGGAAGCGGGCGACCAACAGTGGAAGAACTGAAAGGAACGACTCGTCTATACCTTGATGATCGCCCTTTGGTAAAGGGTATCATTACAGCCAAGCAAGCTCATGAACGGCTCATTGCGGAGGTGCACAATCACGAGGCCAAAGGCGGGCTTATTCTTGAGGGAGGATCTATCTCGTTGCTCAGGTGTATGGCGCAAAGTCGTTATTGGAACGCGGATTTTCGTTGGCATATTATTCGCAACGAGTTAGCAGACGTGGAGAGCTTCATGAGCGTGGCCAGGACCAGAGTTGAGCAGATGTTACGCCCCTCTGCAGGTCTTTCTATTATCCAAGAGTTGGTTCAACTTTGGAGGGAGCCTCGGCTGAGGCCCATACTGGAAGGGATCGATGGATATCGATATGCCCTGCTATTTGCTAACCAGAACCAGATCACGCCCGATATGCTATTGCAGCTCGACGCAGATATGGAGAATAAATTGATTCACGGTATCGCTCAGGAGTTTCTAATCCATGCGCGTCGACAGGAACAGAAATTCCCTTTGGTGAGCGCGACAGCTGTCGAAGCGTTTGAAGGACCACCATTTCGAATGTGATAGATTGCACCAGTTTTGTTTCAGACTTGTCGCTATTTGAATAAGATGTTCGTTCTTTGTTGTGTTGGTGTGTTGTGATAGAGGCAAGTGGTTTGAAACTTGTTTTTACTGGTTTATTTTCAGTCTCTTGGATGATGTTTTGCAAATATAATATTGTGAAAATTGTGGTTTTATATTCGTAGAACGAAATAAATGGTAAGTATAGCCGTTATCAAAATTTAGCAAAAATTGTTAAACGTCTTTTATGCGGTGAGGTTGTAAACTTTTCATCATTGTCGCGTAAGGAGTTACGGATATTCATAACTGTAAAAACGCCGCAGAATTTACGGGTGGTGCATTTAGTTTGCCGTTCAACATGATTTTTACAATAGTTGGTAACCAAGCACTAGCCAACCGTTCGATAATCACTTAATCGATGGAACCGTTCAGCTTTCCTTCGTGAGGCTGCTCTTGATGATGAGCTGCCGTCTAGTTTTTATAACGCCGGGTTACGCATTATAGACAAGCTTGTAGAAGCCAATAATCTGTCAAAGCGTGTCTGATAACTTGTTCTTATAAACATAAAGAAGTAAATAAATAATTTTGACTTGTGTTGTCTATGATACTCAATCAAAGCCAAAAAACTAGTAAACATTAAACATAATTGCCAAATATAAAAATATTACTGCAGTTTTTGGAAAATTTCCAAAATGAAAAATAATTTTCTAGACGAATAGAAACTTTTTATTCTGAATATCGATAAGATCTGGAGACATGAAAACAATCGAAATTCGAGGCACACACTCATATGTTGGCTCTATTGGAATTAGTTGATGGGAATTAGGCTGAAAGATTGCATGAACCTAAAGCAATGATCGGATAGTTGATAATGTCTCCGGTCTGAGCCTCTATTGCTTCCGCTTCACCAGCCTCGTTCTCGTCGTCCATCTCATCGTCATCTTCTCCCTCTTCGGTGTAATTTCCTCCCCGTGCATAGAAACCGTAGCCTTGACTATCGATGCGGCGGGTCGCGAACCGAACAAAGCAGTTGCTTGGCATAATCGCTACAAAGAACTGATTTGTGTGTGGGCCTTGATAGTAGTTGACGATGCCTCCTCTATCGCTCCCGTCCCGCATCTCTCGATTCAGCCTGCGGGCATCCATCAGCCACGGGGGTATTGCAGTTGCCATTATTCCGCAGTTGGAGGAGTTGGAAGGTAGGTTCCGACATAAGGCACATTGGCGTGCAATATCTTCAGGAAGGTAGACATAAACCAGCCTTTGATCAGTTAGGATGTACTCATCATCAAACCGGCCTGGTCTATTGGCGGAAGGCTGAAAGTAGAGGATTTCGGGCAGTAAAGCTGTGAAATCCGTTCTCGCCTGTTCCAAGCGGCTCGCCATCTCACCGGTCCTCAGGAAAAGCGTCAAATCTCGAACCTGCCAATTAGCTGCCGTCATCGAAATTTTCGTATTTACTACAAAATACCTGCCGGTGGTAAGTCTGAGCTATTGGTTCTTATATTGACTAAGGATGCCCATTGACGTCATTGGTGACCGTCTGATGCCGTGTAAAAACACGACAGATTGATAGCATTGAATAGCGCATTTGAATTTTCGGCTGCTGGGCCCACATGTGTCGCAAAAGTCGCCCTAGGCCGACCTAACAATTTGTCGTCACTTGATTTTTAAAATTCAAAAGGTACTGCTGAAATTATTCAATCAGCGCAAATGGTGCGTTTTCAAAGACCATTTCAGTGTTATTGTCGGAGTGAGTATACCGCTACGCCCCGTATATAAGGCGGATGGGGCTAAGAGGGCTCATAATAAGAAATGACGACGGAAATCAGTGAGCGCCACTGGTCTGAGCAAAAATTGCAGGAACTCGGCGTCGCTATTACGCCGGCTCTCGTCCAAGACTCTCTTCAAGACTACTGGGACAGCCAGTTCGAGAAGAGACAGGTTAAGAAGTATCTTCAGTTTGATTCAATTCCCAACGGATGGCGAGAAGGCGTTCTGATTGGGTGCTTCAAAGACTATTCTGGTGTCAAGAATATCCACTTCTCTCCCTCCAATGAACGGAACAATCTTCCTCTAAGGCACATCGACATTGTTCTCCGGCGTAAATCCACCGGCGAGCGATTACTGTCGCTAGAGGGAAAAGCTATATCCTTCGGCCGCACCGCGTGGTTTGCCCCCGCCTGTGTCGATTTGTTGCTAAAAGCCAAAGATAAAATTGAGGTTTTCCTGTTTGGAGCTGGAGAGCTTGGCCGTGAGATCGTCAGGGCCTTGAATGAAAATATTTCTTCTAGAATCAAAAAAATTTGGATTTTAAGCAGAGGGACTTCGAACGAGCGCCTTGTCCGAGAGTTGGCGGACACTGTAAAAATTCCTCTTGCCGCCGTTTGGGAAACGTCCGCTCTTTCCGGAGCGGACCTTGTAATTATTGCTACCAGTTCACCACCTGCTTTTAATCCAGGAGATCTTGCACCGAAAGCTGTGACGCTCTCCCTTAGCATGGACGATGTTCCTCAGCGATATCTCGAATCTCTAATTGAGGCTAAAGCATCAATAATCTGCGACGACATGCTTGCTATGGAGGAGCGAAACGTGAACGCTCTAGCACTGCTGTTCTCAAGAAAAGGCCAGAAGTTGAGCGAAGTTGGACCAAGCGTCGGTGTGAAGCACTACTCCGCAATACGGGCGGACAAGTCTCTTTTTGATGCTATATCCGCTCGCGGGGGACCGGCGCACTTCACCACTGTGGGACTTGCTAGTATGGATATTGCCGTCGCCGCTCACATCTATGAAAAGATGATCGCCCTGCCCAACTAAGTGGCTTACCCAATGCACGGATGTTTCTATGTTTAAAATATCTAATATTGTTTCAATAAGTGCCGTGTTTATTGTATCTTTTCTATATTTCTGTCATCCTTAATAAAATTTCGTTTTATTGTATTGTGGAGTCGCGACGTTCGCAATCGGTCAACTTTCGGAACGAACATTATTTTGCGTTATTGCAAATAACATAATGTAACTTGGCTAAGAAACTTAAAACGTGATAATAAATATTCTTCAGATAAATTAACAACTTCTTAATCTATACTATATTGGTATCGTCACGTGAAATACAAGCTTAGGCCTCTTTGGGGATTCGCTCATCCCTCAATCGGGGGATGATCGAGACGCTATGGTATCTTGGCTCTGCATGCCGACATCGCGTAGGGAATTGTTCTAAGAACTCGCAATACTCATGTGGCATATTAGAGAACGTTGGCTGTTTTGGCTCGCCAAAAACCAACTCGTCGGGTGCTTTGCGGCATACAGAAGTCGTTTGTAATCGTCGGTGGACCAACCTGAGGGGCTTTTCGTTTCGCAAGCGGAACTAGTCTTTTCGCGCGCCAACAACCCACCCACTCGTTATATTAATTATAACCTCCAAACCCGGCCGCGGATATGTGTGCCGATACTCTGCTCGCCGACCATTTGAATCATAAATTGCCGACCAAATTATTTATTGACAACACCAAACGAAACACGATTCTGAGGATGGTTAGCGCGTTTGTTGGTTCGATAATCGCGCCTCGCTTGCGCCGACCGCTAGGTCCATTACCTTTGTATTAGCGCATAAGCATCACATTGATTTTTGAGGCAGAGCGTCGTTGGATTCGCGCCAATACAATTTAAGAGATAACTTAATAAATAAACTAATGTTTGGCAGGATATATTGGGGTGTCAATTTTGTACGTCTCTCATGAGATAAGAGCATTTGATTGTTGATTTGTTTGTAACTTGTGCGGAGAGAGCTGGCTCGGGAAATCTGGACAGCGGGGATTGATGGACTTCACCGCCGTGCTGAAGAAGGCTGAGATTGCCATCTCGATGGATGGCAAGGGTGCGTGGCGGGACAACGTCTTCGTCGAACGGCTCTGGCGTTCGATCAAATACGAGGAAGTCTACCTCCACGCCTACAAAACAGTATCCGAGGCCCGCGTCGGCATCAGCCGATATCTGACCTTCTACAATAGCCGACGCCCACATTCATCCCTTGACCGGCAGACGCCGGATTAGGCCTACTTAAACGCGCTGGCACCAATGATGGTGGCAGCATAATCGAGGCGGAAATCCACTTAGCGAAACGCCCGAAACTGTTCAGACAAACCGAACCACCTCTGTGCGCGTTATTGCGCCACGTGGTCGGCCTATTCTCTTATCAGACGCTTAGCTGAAAAAGGTTCGATGACTCTGTTCGTTCCGCCATGCACAATCAGATCGGTCATAATAGCTCCCAGGACAGGAACAAGCTGAAAGCCGTGACCGGAATATCCGAAGGAGTGGAAAACGCCGCTTGCATTGGGCGACGGGCCTATGATGGGTAGGTGATCCGCTGTCATGGCTTCCATGCCAGCCCATGTCCGCACGATACGCAATTGCCCCACGATGGGAAACAGATCTGTCGCGGCACGGGCACCCTTTGAGAGCTCTTTGAAGTTGACGAAGCTTCGCTGGGCGTCGAGATCCGCTCTTCCCTGAAGCCCCCCACCGATGACAAGCGTCCCCTGGTCCGACTGCTTGAAGGAAAGCGGGCGGCCCACAACGCTGACGACCGGCTTCAACAGAGGCGCAGTGCGTTCCGTGACGATCATCATCGAGGCTTTGTGGCCGATCTGAATGTCATCGCCGACCATGGCGGCGATTTTAACCGCCCAGGCTCCGGCGGCGTTGACGACGGTTGGCGCGATGAATTCCATCGTCTCCGTCCTGACGCGCCAGTCGGCGCCCGCGTGCTCGATCGCGATGACACCCGCGCCTTCGTAAATTGTGACGCCGGCGGCTTCTGTCGCCTGGCGGAAAGCCTTGAGCGTACGGTGGGGATCTGCGGCACCATCGTTTCGAGCGATCAGTGCGCCCATGCAATGTGGCGAGATGGAAGGAACAAGGCGCAGAAGCTCCGCGCGGTCGATCAGTTCCTCATGGTCGTAACCCGCCGATCGAATCTTGGCGAGACGCTTCTCCAGAACGGTGAGATGCTCGGGCTTTTCCGCGATGCTCATCTGCCCGTAAGCATGGAAACCGCAACTGTCGCCGACAATGCGCTCAATGTTATGCCACATGTCCATGGCCTCGAGCGAGATCGGGATCTCCGCGAGATCGCGGTTCAATGTTCTGACGCCCGCAGCCGTCGCCCCGGAAGAATGACGGCCGACCCAAGAACGCTCCAGGATCACAACCGTTTTGCCAGCTCGTGCCAGGTTCATCGCAGCAGAAAGACCGTGCAATCCCCCGCCGATGACAATCGTGTCCAATGCATTCCCGCTCATGACGATCTTTCCTGACTGTCGAGGGCTGCAAGTTCGCTCAACGTGACTGGCTTCAATGGCGGACGCACACGATAGAGGCCAACATCCGGGGCGGCCCGACCTTCCGCATCCGCAAGAACACGCGCAATGGTGTATCCGCATTGACGGCCCTGACAGGGACCCATCCCGGCACGGGTGAAGGCTTTGATCTGATTAGGACCCGGCCGACCCGATGTAAGTTGGGCGCGCACGGATGCGACACTTACTTCCTCGCACCGACAAGCGATCGTATGGTCGGGTGGAACGAATATCGATGGGCGGGGGCGATACAGCTTGTCCAGGAACGGGCGGGTTGCAAGGGCCTCCCTAAGGCGTTTGCGTGTCGGTTCCGCCTGAAGGGTGGCTTCTAGCTGTGACACTCGTCCGGACTTGAATACAATTTGCAGACCCGTCAGCACGCCGCGCAGGCATGCCGCCTTTGCTCCGCCGATCCCGGCCCCATCTCCGGCGACAAAGATATTCGCCTCGGACGTTTCGCCCCAACTGTCGAGCTCGGGCGCGAAGCTGTCCTGATCGGCGTTCCAGACGTGTCGGCAGCCCAAAGCGAGGGTCGGATGGATTGTCGGGACAATGCCTTCATGAACGAGTAAAAGCTTCGCGTCGACAGTGGCGGACTGGCCGCTCGCCGTCACGTAGCGAAGGCGCTCAAGACTTTCCTTGCCCGTCGCTTCGATCTCGGCCACGTGCTGGATATACTGAACTCGCCGTTTGATCGACTGGAGCCAGCCGACTCCCTTGAGGATATCCATTGGCGCACTTTTCAACGCGGAAAAGAGATCGGGCAGCGCGCTGCTGATCTGGCCTGCACGAGACGTGTCAAGGAAACCCGCAATCCGACCGCCCGCTTTAAGAAGCTGAGCTGCATAAAGGAGTGAGAGAGGGCCACTCCCTGCTATCCAGACCGGCTCAGATGGGATGTGATCTGACGTCTTCAGCACGATCTGGGCAGCGCCGATTGTCATCACACCCGGCAACGTCCAGCCCGGAAATGGTGCCGGCCTTTCCTGCGCACCCGTTGCCAGAAGGAGGTAGTTCGCCTCGATAGAGCTTGCGGCACCATCGCGCGTGACATAGGCCCGCGGGCCGGCTTCGACCTGCCATACCTGCGTGCCTGGTTCGTAACGAGCGCTGCTGGCGCGGAATTGCCGGACGAGATCAAGCCCTTCCGCGTAGGCCTTGCCGAGGATGTCCATCCGCGGTGTACCCGAAACCGCTTCGATATTACGCCAGATCTGGCCGCCCGGGGTAGGCTGTTCGTCGACAACCAGCACATCCAGTCCGTAGCGCCTCGCCACGACCGCTGCCGACATACCTGCAGGCCCGGCGCCGACAATGAGCAGATCAACCTGACGGCTCATAATGCAATCCTCCGCCGTCCGAGTTGCCGCTCAATCCTCATTCCATCGCGAACCGAGACAAGACAGGTTTGGACAGATGCACCGTCTACCACGGCAAGGCACTCGAAGCAGACTCCCATCATGCAGTAAGGTGCGCGCTTGGTTTCGGAAACTGGGGTCGTTCGTGACCAGACAGGATCCTGACGCAAAAGAACTGCGGCGACACTTTCATTGGCCTCGGCTGCGACTGCCTCACCATCGATGTAGACCGTGATGGCTCCCTGGGGCACTTTATTGAGTTTCTTGAACATTAGCTAACCTGCGCAACCGATCTGAGCTCGTGGGCATTAAGAGGAAACCCGGTGACAACTCGCTCAAGAAGATTTTCGCGCATCAGCGGTCCGAGCTCTTCGAGGATATCGTTGCCACGACCAAAATCTCGGTCATAACAAGCGCTGATGATGTTCACGCCGCTCCTGTGAAGGGGCGCGGTTATGCCGGCGAGCTCGGCAAGCAAGAGCGTCGGCATCAGGCCGAAGGGAACATCTTCAAGGATGTACCGTGTATCAAGGCTCTTCGGGCCCATCGGGTCGTTTCCGCGAGCAATGACGGCAACCGCCAATTCCCAGACACGATCACCTTTGACTTTGTGGGTTAGCCTGTAGTGATCGAACACGGTGCGGACATCCTTCCCGAACGCGGAGGCGATCGCTACGCGCTCACGGTCGAGCGCCTCGATTAGGTTCCCAACCGCCGATGTTAGGTTCGTATTCTGGCCCCAGGACTCGCCACGCTCGATCCTCGTCAGATTGCATAGAGCAACGGCGAGGTGGTTCTGCGGATTCAGATTGCTTAATGCGATCGTGAGAATGTCATCTTTGAGGTTGAACCGGTCACCGAAGACGTTCGCGCATATCGCCAGTCCCGCGTCTGCGAAACGAGTTGGAACCGTTGCCATATCGACTTTGTCCCGGATGGTCCCGATGTTGAATGTGTTGGGGCCGCGTTGCTTGCTGGTCAGCACCGTCGTACTCCAGGCCACGATCGGGATTTCGATGCCGCGTTCGGAAAGACGCTTTGAGAGAAACAATGCGGCAAGGGACAGGTGGCTACTGATGATGACCGTGTGGTTCTTGCGGATGAACGGTATGAGTGTTTGGAGTACGGATCGGTGGCCGTAGGCCGGCAACGCCAATACTATGACATCGTTTGAAGCCAGCTCTTCGGCTGAACGGCAGATCGCTGGACTGAACTCGCCTTCGATCATACCGGTGATCGTCAGGGCGGCTCCTTTGGCGAGGTCCACCGTTCCGGCCCCCGTGGGAGACCAGACGCTTGCCGAGTGACCTTGCTTATCCAGAAAGGCCACGTAGCCCATCGCGATTGCTCCGGCACCTGCAATTCCTACGCGCATATCTCACTATCCTTGCCACTATATGTAGCCGTTATGTATTTCCAATCATTTGAAACAGATCGAAGGTCGCGGAGGTTTGACCGCGATCATCGCAATTCCCGGTTTACTCGACTTGCACGACATGTCCGGGAGAAACCTCGACATACTTCCGCTGCGGAGGCACGTAGTCGATCGAACGAACAGGGCTCTTGATTTCGTCCATCTGACTGTTTCTCTTGATCCGGCGCCTTGCCGGATCCGGCACAGGCACCGCGGACATGAGCTTCCTGGTATAAGCGTGCTGGGGGTTGTCGAACACAGCTGCTCGCGGCCCGATTTCAACGATTTCGCCGAGATACATGACAGCGACGCGGTGACTGACTCGTTCGACGACTGCCATGTCGTGCGAGATGAACAGGAATGCCAGGTTCAGACTTTGCTGCAAGTCGAGGAGAAGGTTACAGACCTGCGCCTTAATCGAGACGTCGAGCGCTGAAACGGCTTCGTCGGCGACAATCACCTTCGGGTCGAGCATAAGGGCGCGCGCGATCGCCACACGTTGCCTTTGCCCGCCTGAGAACTCGTGTGGATAGCGCTTCATCATTTCGGCCGAGAGACCGACCTTCTCCAGAAGGGCGGCGGTTTTGTCGCGTGCCTGCGCCTTGCTTCCGAGACCATGTTGGATGAACGGCTCCATAACTGCATCGCCGATATTCATGCGCGGGTTGAGCGATGCGTAAGGATCCTGAAAAATCACCTGAATCGACTGACGAACCTTGCGCAGTGTTCGTTGGTCAAGCTTCAGCATATCATGACCATCGACAGTAATGCTTCCGCTTGTCGGATCGGTAAGACGGGTGATCGAGCGTCCCGTCGTCGACTTCCCGCATCCAGATTCCCCGACCAACGACAAGGTCTCTCCCTCGTAGAGGTTGAACGATACCTTTTCGACGGCATGCACTGCACCGGTCGTTCGGCCGAATATTCCTGAACGAATTCCGAACCGAGTGATGAGGTTCTTCACCTCAACAATTGGCGCCCTGTCCTTCGCCACCGTATCCCAGACGTCCGCGAGAGGTTTTAATTCGCCGCTTTCCGGGTCGACGATGGGAAAACGGAGAGGCAGGTGGCTTTTTCCCATTGCCCCAAGCCTGGGCACCGCGGCAAGCAGGGCACGGGTGTAGGGATGCTTGCCGCGATGGAAGATTTCTTCGGTCGGACCGGTTTCCACCTGGTCACCACGATACATCACGATCGTCCGATCAGCGATCTCCGCAACCACTCCCATGTCATGGGTGATGAAAAGTACCGACATTCCCTCCTCATCCTGAAGCTCCTTAATCAGGTCGAGGATCTGCCCCTGAATTGTTACATCGAGCGCTGTCGTCGGTTCGTCTGCGATCAGCAGCTTGGGCCGCGATGCAAGCGCCATGGCGATCATAACGCGCTGACGCATGCCGCCGGAGAACTGATGGGGATATTCGTCGAAGCGTCCCTTCGCGTTCGGAACGCGCACTTTGTCTAGGAGGCCAAGAACCTTCCGCTTCGCTTCCTCAGCGGAGATGTTCTGATGAACGGTCAGGGCTTCGGCAATTTGCTTTCCAACTGGCAAGATTGGGTTGAGCGAGGTCATCGGTTCCTGGAAAATCATTGAGATCTCGTTGCCGCGTACCTGTCGCATCTCTTCTTCCGAAAGAGAAAGAAGCTCCCTGCCGGCAAGGATTACGCGGCCTTCGATTCTGCTCGAGGCTTCCGTCAGCAGGCGCATGATCGACAGCGAGGTGACGGACTTGCCCGATCCAGACTCGCCGACGATGGCGACGGTCTCCTTGGGGGCGATATCAAACGAGATATCGCGCACCACCGGGTTCCATCCATCTCCAGCGCGAAAGGAGGTGGTGAGATTTCTGACCGACAGGACGGGCGCGGCAGAAGAGCCTGCATGATTGATTTGATCGGCGATCTGGTTCATCGCTCATTCCTCGTTTTCGGATCGATCGCATCGCGCAAGGCATCACCCAGCAAATTCAGCGCGAGGACCGTGAGAAGGATTGCAAGGGAGGGGAAGACAACGAGCCACCAGGCGCTGAGGATGTTTTCGAATCCCTCGCGGATCATTGCGCCCCAGGTTGCCGTGGGGGGAGCGACACCGAGACCGATAAAGGCAAGAGACGCCTCGGTACGAATAGCGGATGCCATCCAGAGCGATGCCACGACGACAATGTCGGACAGGATGTTCGGAAGGATGTGGACGCCCATGATTCTGATCGGCGTGAAGCCGAGGGACTTGCCAGCGTCGATGAAATCGCGTCGCTTGACGGCAATTGTGGGTCCGCGTGCGACGCGGGCAAAGGGAGCCGTTTCGGTGATCGCAATTGCAATAATAAGATTCTCAAAGCTGGCGCCGAGCATTGCCGCGACCATGAGCCCAAGGAGCAGTGTCGGGAACGACAGCGTGACGTCCACAAGGCCCATGACGATCTGATCGAAGAGACCGCCGATATAACCCGCGAGAATTCCGAGCGCCGAACCGACGACCATCGCAATCATCACGGAAAGGAAGCCAATCGCGAGTGAGATACGGGCCCCATAGAGCAGGCGCGACGCCACGTCGCGACCGAAACTGTCGGTTCCCAGCCAAAACTGCGCGGATGGCGCGCTCAGGCGGTGAACGATGTTTTGCTTCAGTGGATCGTAAGGTGCGATCATCGGAGCAAAAACGGCAGCCAGCACGATCAGGAGAAGCAGTCCGATGCCAACCCAGGAGAGGCGGTTGCGACGGAGTGCCGTAAGCACCGGATTTGGCGCCTTCTCAGGCTTTGCGGATTGCAAGATGATATCGGTCATTTCGCGTAACTCACTCTTGGGTCGACAGCGGCGTAGATTACGTCGGTCAAGATGTTGACGAGGACCACGAAGGTTGCAAACACGACCATCAGGCCCTGCAGCATGGTGTAGTCGCGTGACTGAAGTGCTCCGAGAATGAGCTTGCCCAGACCAGGTCGGGTGAAGACGATTTCGACAAGAACAGAGTTTCCGATCATCGTCCCGAAGTTCAGCCCGACCACCGTCACGATCGGGATAAGAGCGTTGCCAAGGGCGTGCCGGATGATGATGCTCTTGGTCTTGACACCTTTGGCGCGCGCGGTGCGGATATAGTCCTCACCCAAAACGTCAAGCATTGAGGAGCGGGTGACGCGGGCGATATAGGCGGTCATGATCAGGCCGAGATTGAGAGCCGGCAAAGCCAGGCTTCGCAGATGATCAATCGGATTGGCCGTAGGCCGGCTCATCACCGGGAACCAATGCAGCCAGACAGCAAATGCGAGGAGCATCAGAATTGCCGAGACGAACCCGGGAAACGAGAGGCCGACGAGTGAAAGAAGACGGCTTGCATAGTCCGGCCATTTGTTGCGGCGAATAGCTGCGACAATGCCGAGGGGGATACCGAATGCCACACCGATGATCATCGCGGCGGCGGTGAGTTCGAGAGTATAAGGTAAGACAACAGCGACTTCGGACAGTACCGTACGGCCGCTGACGGCGGAGAGCCCGAAATTACCGGTCACCATGTCACTCATGAAGCGGAGGTATTGAACGGGTAACGGCTGGTCGAGCCCGAGCTGCGCGCGCAGTGCGGCGAGCGCTTCGGCACTGGCGCGATCCCCAAGCATTGCGACGGCGGCATCACCGGGCACCAGCCGAACGAGGATGAAAACCACCGTCAGCATTGCGAGCAAAGTCGGTATGGCCAAAAGGAGTCTTCGGATTACATAGGTTGTCATATGGCAGCCCTTTCAGCATCGATGCAGCTCACCAACTCTTCGTCAAGGTTTTTGGAAATTGGACCCGCGTCGATCGAAAAATCGTGACGCTTGGTCGACGAGGTGAACAATCGGAGATCTAGCCCGGAAAGACGCGGTATAGGGCACGCGAAGGCTGGGCTTGGCCTCGTCCGACCGATACGTCTGAAATTCAGCGAATGAGATGACATATTGGCGACGGCCAACACGCGCCACCCAGAGTCACAGGTGCGTGGGCGGCCAATGGTCGGGTGATGACATCGCGATATTATTGCGACCTCACCGACGCCTGTTTCAGGCGGGAAAAGTTCGATAGACACGGCGGTAGTTCCCCATATTATTATTGTAACTTCAAACCCGCAGGGGTAGAAAGTCAAAGTCGAAAAATTTGGCTTCATATTCGCGTGGGTTATAGTTCATGAGAAATCCGAGCCTTCGGCAACTCGAAGGTTTAATAGCGGTTGTTGAAACCGGGACTGTGAGCCGTGCATCGGAGGTCCTGCGGATTTCCCAGCCCGCGGCCAGCAAGCTGATCCAGGACCTGGAGTTGGACAGTGGTTTGAAGCTGTTCGAGAGAGAGAGCGGGCGGCTTGTCCCGACGGGTCGTGGAATGCGTCTCTACGAGGAAATCAAGCGCATCTTTGGTGGTGTCAATCAGGTCGCCCGCGCCGTTGAAGCGATGCGGAGAGAGGAATCTGGCCATCTCGTGATCGGCGTGATGCCGAGCCTGTCGGGTCCTTTTCTCGGTCGGGTCGTCGCGGGTTTTAGATCCCGTTATCCGGACGTATTTGTGGAAATCGAGACGCAAGCGTCTCAGTTTCTGACGGAATCGGTTCTTCTGGGACGTATTGATCTCGCGCTGGTCAAGAGTGGACTGGAGCATCCGACGATCATTGTTGAACCCATAGACAGCCCGCCCATGGCGGCAGTTTTGCCGTTAGGCCACCACTTGTTGGAAAAGTCTGAGCTCAGCCCGGTGGAACTTGCCTCAGAGCCCTTCGTCGCGTTCGGCGACTCAAGCCGAACGCGCATAAAAGTCGATGCGGCATTCGAGGCGCACGGCTTGAAGCCAAAAATTACGTTGGAAGCAGCGACAGCGCCGAATGTCGCGGAATTCATTGCTGCTGGGCTGGGCGTTACGGTGTCGGATCCAATTTCGATGGAATGCGTCAAGGGACGCGTTGCATTGCGTCCATTTCTCCCAAGCATTGATGCCGAGTACAGGCTTTATCGCCCGGCACGAGCCCGGCACACGGATCTGGTGCTGGAATTTTCTCGAGAGGTGCATCTGGCCGCAGCCAACACCACACTTGCCATCTAAAACAAGACCCCGGCCAGCAACTCTCCAAGAGGAGGAAACGTAGGCCGGGGCAAGGTGGGGAGGCTTGAGACGGGCTACTGCTTGAACGTCGTGTTTTCCGTGATCGGCGGCGCCAGATTCAACGCGCCTTCGAGTTCGTACCCATAGTCAAGCTCGTTCTTACGAACCCAAACCTGCATCAGGTTGAAAAGCGGGATTCCGCAGACCTGATCATAGATCTTGTGCTGCGCGTCCGACCAAGCCTTCAAACGTTCAGGATCGGTTGCAGCCTTGCGGCCTGCTTCGATCTCCGCATCGGCGGCATCGCAATGCGAGAAATTGGTGACTGCCGTCGGCTTTCCGATCGAGGCATTGGAATGGTAGAACTGGCTGAGATAGCTGTCGGCAACGGGATAACGCGCGGCACCATAGAAGACGACGTCGCTGAGATCCTTGCGGCTCTGTTCCTGATAGGTTGCGTGATCGGCCACCTGCATGTCCATATTAATGCCGACCTCCGACAACTGGCCCTGCACGACCTGCATGATCGGCTGCTGCGCGGTGGCCGATGAGACGATGGCCTTGATCGTCAAGCCGTTGCCCAAACCGGCTTCCGTGAGAAGCTTCCTGGATAATTCCGGATCGTACTTATAGCTCCAGGTGCAGTCTTCACCAAGAAAACCCGGTGGGACGACCGAGCAACCCTTCTGTCCGACGCCCGCCCCGACGAATTCAACGATCTGATCGACGTTCACAGCATGTGCTATTGCCTGACGCACTTTGACGTTATCAAGGGGCTTGTGAGCCTGATTAAGGAACAGCGTGCGATATTCGCCCGGTGCGAAGATATCGACCGTTGAACCATCCCATGCCTTGGCCTGATCGACCCAGCGCTGCTCGCGCTTGCCGTATATAAGATCGAGCTCACCGGAGCGGAACGCAAGTTCGCGGCTCGCGTCCGAGGGAATGAGATTGTACTGGATGCCGTCCAGTTTCGGCTTGCCGCGGAAATAGTCCGGGAAAGCCTTCAGCGTTACCGATTGCTGCGTGACCGCGTTCTCGAACATGAAAGGCCCGGTTCCGATCGGACGGAGTTTGAAGTCGGCTCCCAGCTTCTCAGCTGCCTTTTTGCTGATGATATTGCCGCCGTGGTAGTTTGCGATCAGGCCCAGGAAGCCTGGAACCGGGCTGTTCAAGGTGATCTTCACGGTCAGTGGGTCGATCGCTTCGATCGATTTGACTTCGGTGAAGTCGTTCGAAAAAGATGACGTTTTCGGATTCTTTGCACGCTCCAGGGAGTAGACGACGTCCTCGGACGTCACCGTGCCGTAGTCACCGTGAAACTTGACGCCATTTCTCAGATGGAAAGTCCAGACCAGACCGTCCGGCGTAGTTTCCCACTTTTCGGCAAGATCCGGCTCGATCTTTGTCGGGTCCGCGCTGCCGGGGGGGAAGCGAACAAGGCCGTTGAACATCCATGAGACGACACCGACATCGACGGTGGCGGTGGCCCTGGTCGGATCAAGCGTGGCGACGTTTTCGGCGGCAGCACCGACGCGTAGCGTGGCTGCCTCTGCGGCACACGGAAGTGCAGCTGTCGACAGAAAAGTTGCGATTAGCGCGGAAAGGTTCAATTTCCCAGTGTGAGATATCATGTTCGCCTCCTTTGTTATTGTTTCCACTAAATTTCAAAGGCGTATAAGTGTCAAAGTCGCTGATTTGGGCGTGGTATTCGCACGGGTTATATTTACCCTCCACGGTGTGTGCAATTATTCAACCGTGACCTTTCCAGTTGGCACTGCTGTTGGAGCAAGACTGAGAAAAGCTGGAAGTCGTTGATTTCGAGATGTTTGTCGAGTGTAGGTTCTCCGGTTTTGCGCGCAATTATCATCGTCGGCCTTTCATTGATCTCAAGGAAATCTTGACGCACAGGGCACGGTGCGCTGATCGCCGACGGATCCTCTCTCTCTCCTGCCTCTCAGATGAAGAACCATGCTCGCAAACGAATGGGCTGAGCCGATAAGAGTGCGCCGCCTTTTGGAGGCACCCCGAATTGCTTGCTAGGCTGTGATTTGCCGGGCTTCCCATTCATGTCGCAGATCATGACCGCAATGACCTAGCAAGACCTCGCTATATTGCCAGACCGGTGGCTTCAAGTCCGCCGGACGGATCGGACTTTTGAGCTCGTCATTCGAGGCCGGGCGAATCTAATAACGGCGTGCCGGGTCAGCAACCGGGACGGCAGATAGAAGGCGTTTGGTTTAGGGTATTGTACGTTCTCGAAAATTGCCTGCCGCGGTTCTATCTCGACAATCTCGCCAAGATACATCACCAGAACGCGGTGACTTACGCGTTCGACGGCTGCAGTGTCATCTGAAACAAAGACATGGTGATGGAAGCTGTCGCTTCCGGTCGGGCCGACATAGGCTACGCCGATGGCCCCTCAGATCGCCCCGGCTTTTTTTTGGAAACCCGCTCGCTTGCCGCAATCGTCGCTATACGGATGGGACACAGGCTGGCCGGTCTCGAGCGGATTACCCCTCAGGATTTGGCTGGCAAACGGATCATAAAACAGGAAACAGGCACACTGTTCGCCATGCGGGTCGAGGTGGCCATTGGCGGTATCCTCCGTCGTCCCTTCCTCGAAGTGAACTTGTCGCATGCGGTACTCAGTCTGGTCCGCGAGGGCGCGGGGATCGCAATAATCGATCCTGCCGCAGCCATCGAATTCAAAGACAGGATCGTGCTGCGGCCATTCTCGATATTTATCGATGCGGGGTTCCTCGAAGTCCGTTCAGTGAACGGTGCTACCTCTATAATCGTGGATCGTTTCGGAACTGAATTTTGGAACTTTCATGACGCGTTGATGGCAAAAAGCTGCTTGGAAAGCTGACCTGTTCTAGCACTACTTTGGCGAAAAGGTTCGAATGTGCGGAACATGTCCGTCGACGTGAATTCTTCCAGACTTCGAGGGGCTGAAGCCCGCCAGGAGTGGTGCGTTACTCAGCAAGTAAGTACGGAGAAGCAAGGGGTCACTTTGTCTTTCTTGGAGCGATCAAGCATCTGACGGATTATTATCGGCCTACCTATCATCCCCACGTGTTGGCTGCCCGTGGCGATCTGGGCATCACGCTGCCGATCTCAGGGACAGGCTACGCGCTCGAATTGATTTCCTTTGTCACATTATCGATGGGCTTCTTGATCTGCTGCGTCGGCTTGGCAGTAGTCTACGGCTCGACGCCGGACGAACGAAGATTTTCGTTGATGAACTAGATGACTGCTTGAAGAGTCGGGCCATCAGCGCCTTCCTGAAAGAAGCCGAAACTTTGCGCAGAATCTTGTTGCGTGGGAAAGTTCGCGGGGCTCCGCTCACGAGCCTTCGTTGTATTAGCCATATCGATGCGGCCTTAGCATTTGCAATTGTCGCCTCTCTCCTTCATCTACTCATGTAGCGCTACTTACAATCGGAATTGGATACGAGAAACAGGTAACAGGCTATTGCTGCAGGCACCGCCAGACCACGACGCCAGTCGCCGGTCCGCAGTTACCGGGAATAGCGACCGAAGGTCCGAAAGAGCCCCCCCAAATCTAGCGCTTTTTTGCTAGGACTTTGAGAAAAGGTGGCAGGATATATCGAGGTGTAAAATATCATTAGGGTATTAATCATAAAGAGTTACTTGATGTTTTACTTTTCCGCTAATCGGTTCAGTTTCAGTTATTCGTACCCGCTAGGCTGGGTGCCGTAAAGTTTTACGATCATTAATCCGAGCCCAAATCTGAGAATTCACATACCCTACCTGGAGTTCTAGGGGCGCGGCATAAGAATCTAGCAAATTTGGAATTTTCACTTAATTTATGTAAGATTGGCCTGTTTTCCGAATTATTAGAGATATTGTTCTCTTAAGAGATAATCCAGCAATTTCGACTTTGTGCCAATACATTTTGTTTTGATTGTCTTGTAAAGTTTTTCCTTTCGACCCGCTAATCACGGATTGAAAAATCAACGCTTCACTCCTTTCGAATTTTTTAATGCGGTTTCCAAATTGAATTTCTAATCTTTAAAAATGGATATTTATGCTGTATGACTTTATCGCCGCGAATAATTAAAGGAGATTTAGGCGGAACTTTAGGCGCCCATTTCGCGATTGACCCACGGATGATATAAAACACTACCTAACAAATGTGGAAAAGACGCCAACCACCGACAAAGTCGGTCCAAAGTCGCATCCACTGAAGTATTCAATTGCCTTTTTGCGGGTGAAAATGTGCTTTAGGTCCACTAATTCCACTGTTGAGTAGGTAACGCCTCAATATATGGAAATTGCCTCTTAATTTCTCAATTCACTCTTTTGGCATTTTGAGCGGGCTTCTATAAGTATTGGAACCTCTGTCCTCACACTCGCCATCTAAACATCGAGCAATGAGTTGTACTTGGATAGACTTAAGGGGCATGCCCGCCGGAAGCGTAAAAAATTTAATAGATCACCAGCAAAATTTGCTTAAAGGCACTTGGAGTAGCGAATCTCAAATTCTGGATACCAGCGAAGTTGTTGAGACAAGCGAGTTATACTTTCTATATGGGTCGAGCGAATTGCTCACAAATTTCAATGAGCAAACTGGTTCTCTCCTGATGGATGAAAATGCTACGTGGGGGGTGTCTGACTTAGCCCCCTGGAGGTTGCCGTTAGGCTTCGTGACTGCAAACCACTTCACAACCTACATTGCGCTGTTCAAGAGCAACCTGTTCAAAGCTGAGAATCACGACTTTGTCAAATACTCGCGCTGCGCGGTTAAGGTCAACTATCCTGTCGTCGCCGTCGGGTCGCTCCCGTAACACGCGATGACAAAATCAGAGCTAGATCGCAGTACTATCAAGCGAGACGCCTTAACGATAAATCTCTTGTTATCTAGCTTATTTACATCATTTCGTGACTGTACCGTCTCTACTTAAATGTTGTAATGTTGCCTCCTTAATAATAATGGAATTAATAACATTTGAGCACGCCATTTTAGATATTTGCAGATGAAGTTAATCGAAATTCCTACAGAAATATTTTGTAAAAATGTTGCGTCTTTATTATAAAAATCTAAAAATTATCCCATCGTAGATAAGTAAAAATTTTAAATTTTTAAATTGCGAGAATTAAGAAAGAAGGGCCTCCCCGATTTCGACATTGAGAAATAAATTGGTAAAATTCAAACACGAGAACAGTAAAACTGATGAAAATGTGGAATTGAAAATTGATCTGATAATGTCCAGTATCCTCGCTTTCATCTTACACATTAGTTCGCTATTATCATCCTCTTTAGCGTAATTTGCCAGCGTGGTGTAGCATCCGCACCCCCGACAATTGCCGATTAAATGAGACTTTTCACATCGATTTTTAGTCAATATTTGGAGGCCGCTTCCCGACAAGCGTGAAAGCTTTCGGCTCGCTTTTGACATTTGTGCCAAACTTTTCTTCTGTGGGTCCCTGCCGCCACGACTTTTTGTATGTTTAACAAGCGAAATAATGCGTGTGGGATCCACGCCGTAATTTTCACGCGGAGACGCGTTACGCAAAGTCAAGCACTCAATTATGTGTAGGGTCGGGGAGACAAGCGGTGCGTGTATATCCTTGCAATTTGGAAATTATTGGTCTTGTCCTTTTGACTTGGGGTGAACCGAACGCCTCGATATTCCACGTAGAACTTTAATTATTCACCTGAATGATTAATGCGGCGCCGGACCCCCATTTGTTCAATTGTTTGGGAAACCCTGTTGCATATTCAAGTGACAATAACTCACAACAATCCCGAGCCGTACCAATTATTGGCAGCAATCATGTGGCTCACCTTTACCACTATAAGTACGCTTCATTCTCAGGAGCGTTAAGAAACTAAGTTCTCTACCTTTGTAGAAAAAATACCACAAGTATGGGCTATACACGTCCCGTTTTCCAAACGATCGATTTGCGTGATGTAAGCGATCATGCCCTTGCAAAGTCCGCTCTAATCGGAGCGGAGGCAGTATATCGTGAATTTGTGGAGAAAACCCTAGCCAGCGCCCAAAAATCTTGGGTTGACTCGCTGACGCGTCATGACGATCCGGACGATGCTGTTGGCATAATCCTAGAGCGATTTGCAAAAAGTCCCTGTCTGCACGGGCCGAGGCTGGAGCGGTTTGACACAATCTTTACCGATCATCCTCTCCTTTTCGTTTATGGTCCTCGCGAGAAGATTATACAATATACGAGAAATTCCCTCATCTCCGTTCATGCAACGATTGGCCTTGTGGCATGTTCCGTAGCGCCGTATGCTGAGGGTGTTACGTACCAGAGCCTACGCTATAGGCATAATCAGATATCCCCAGGTTCCTGCCTTTTTGAGGATGCTTTAGAAGCTTATATTGCTTTTTTCCCAAGCAGGTCATTTCTGGAGTTGCCCTGTTCTGTTTTTGAGGTCCACAAAGGTTATGTTCATAAGTACTTCGCCCTGCAACCCGGATACCACTTTTGGTGTGAAGTCGTAGCGGTTGGTTTGGCTTTTCCTTCCGCGGACACGGAAAGACCAGTTAACAAGCCAACCCATGCGAAAAATCGCCCTCGGGGGCGGCTGTGTTGTTGCATCAATTAAGAAGAGATATCTGCAGCCCTACAAGGGAGAGCCAAGGAGGCATTCCCGAGAATAAAGCCAGAAGGTTGACTCAAAATCAGTATCCCGAGCGCAAGCATCTTATCAGAGTATATGGGGTTTGCGCTATTATTAATGGATGCCTATGTAATATCATAGCCTTGTTTATTTTCTGTATCTCTGCTGTAAACGTTGTTTTTATGTTTGAATAAATAGTCTGTAAAATATTGAATTATTTTTAATGAGAAGTATTGTTCTAGTTCTGCTTAATCGTATTACTGTATCAAAACACATAATCCAATATTTTGTAACAGGCTACAAGAATACTACACGCATGCACCAGATGTTGCAAAAAGTCAAATAAGCCACTGTAGTGTGCTCATAAAATCAAACCATTTACGTGCAAATGTCTATAAATGTAATAAGTTGATAGAACAAAGAAGTGTGATCTACACAACGTAAATCGTGTCTGTCTCGACATAATGGTTCCTTCAAGGCCGAACTTTGAGCCTTTTAATCTCCTATCCATCGGCGATTGTCGAGAAATGTGCTTCCTAATCGGGTGTATTTGCTCGCTATATCGTATTTATATTCGAGATAATCTCCTCCTTTATCAGGAGATCTGGGTAAAATATTGGGTGAGCAAATTTAAAGAGGGCGAACTGAAGAGCGAGATCGCCGCGATGTATCTCCGTTTTCCATTTCCGCATCCGCTGGAGGTGCTGGAGATTCAGTCCCCCGTCTATCCGGAGGTGATCTGTAGCAACGCGAAGCCGATTTACATCTATTCCTCAAGGGACGCCGTACTGAGCTATGTGCAATCTGGGGATGTCTGCCGATTTGGTAAGACAAATGTGCTTGCATGTACATTGGCTCCATACCAGTCAGAAGTCTCAATCAAAACAGTACGACATTTGTTCGAGTGTTTACGCCGTGAAAATTGTTTTGGGGACGACTCCGGTGAGGGCGATTTGAGTCATTTTGTGGCCATCCTTCCCACTACCTCTTTCCGGGATGGGCCGCGGTTTCACCTCGGAGGCCAAACTGTTCAATTTTTTTGGAGAGAGGGAGGTGTGGAGTTCCGCCACGACATTCTTGCGTTTGGCAAAGCGTTATTCATTGGAAAGCTGGCCGACGGATTGTCATGCGACTGGAATTGCGCGGGGGAGGATTCCTGCTTGGAACGTGGTGAGACTGCTTCATCGAGAGGCAAAATTCCAATAACCGTTCGAGAATCGAGAACACCTGATGCTTGGCGTGTAGAGGGCATGAGATACGGATTTGTCCACCCCGTGCGTCCTTCAAATATGACTCCAATGCACGATTATTCTTGCCAACCACTGCTTTCCGGAAATTTGGAGCCGAGTGTTCGTCATAAAGCTTGGAAGCGCTTCATGAAAAAGATTCAGGAAAAACGCAGATCCTTTTCAAAATTGTTTTCTCTTTGATCAGAGCAGTAGGGAATGTATTTCGTTTGAGAATGACGCTGGTTACGCTTTCGTCAGTTTCAATACTAAGTTTGTTATATCTGAAATGTAATCCGCAGTATTAAATGAACCAAAACTTTTTGCCAGCGTTGTGTAGCATCCGCACCGCATTAATGATTACTTTTAAAGTTTCAAATCGAATTTATGTCAATATTCGGAGGCCCACATCCCGACAAGCGTGAAAGCTTTCGGCTCGCTTTTGACATTTTTGCCAGACTTTTCTTTTGTGGGCCGCTGCCGCCGCGACTTTTTGTATGATTAAGAAGGTCATAGCTGCAATTTTGGGATCTTGTAGCAAACTAACACATTATAAATCAATTGAGGTTTTCAGACCTAACTTGGAAACTCAACAATGGAGTATAATCGTCCACATTTCCGACCGACATATGTCAATTTCTTATCCGATTCTCAGCTAGCCAACTCCATTCTTACCGGCTCAAAGGAAGCGTATTTAGTGTATCTAAATTCAACCCTGGCAAGCGCTCAGAAATCGTGGGCGAAATTCGTCATAAGAGATGGGTGAAGACAGCCGACGTGAAATTAGAGCATTTTTCTCAAGTGCCATGTTTGCACGGTCCCGATTTCGACAGTCTAGATTCTGTTCTTCCTGACAGTGACCTACTATATTTTTACGGTACGTCACACGAAGTTCAACAATTTGTGGAGTGCGGAAACTTTCTGTGCGCAGACGTCTTAAGATTTGTGGCGTGTACTGAATCGCCGTACGCGGAGGGAGTAACAGCCCAATTCATACACAATTGGTATAACAGGATTTTACCAGGTTCTCGGCTTTCATTGCATGATGTGGGGGCGTTTTTCGCGTTTCTCCCGAGTGTATCCTTTTCCAGAACGATCCACACCGTGGTCGAAATCCATGGCGCAAGAGTTCGAAAGTTTGTTTGTCCGACACCAGGTTCATGGTTTAGAGGTGAAGTTGTCGCGTTTGGAGCGGCGTTTCCCCCGCCGCCTGAGGTCCGACCAACTGCTAGCTTTGTCAAGTTTGCAAAGCGCTCTGGGTGGGACTACTTTAATTGTTTCCAGTGTTAGATTGACAGTGCGGCCGGATATTTAATAATACTGTATGTTAAGACGCGATTCTATTTTAATAATTTGATGTCTTGTTTATATTATGTAGAATTATTTTCTGGTTTACCTGCGATAATCCAAATTTCTAAGAATCGGATGTTGGTTTCCCTTTTCTAGTTTATGAAACGACATTGTTAATCGATTAAAGTTCACTCTGGATTATTTGGTTGCGATACAAGAAATGTCGTAGCATGAAATTAGTAAAACGTTCTGTCGGAAAATAATTATCAAAAGTGCGTCTACGATTAGAATAACATGGTCTCAACAGTAATGATTATTTAATTAATACATAACAAAGCGCAACCATTATAAGGATTGCTAGAACAACACATACACAACGAAAACCACAAATACAAAGGACACAGTAGGGAAAAATTTATTGTCACGTAACTTATCATAGTTTGGGCCGGACAGGCGGATTTGGTTGAGGAGGAGATCTTCTCTTATCCCTTGTAGCAGTTGTAGTACTCAAATTTTCCCATGTGCAGGAGCGGATCATTCATTGTTTTGTTAGTTGCATTCGCTATGGCCGGAGCCCAAGGCGTCAGAAAGGCTTGGCACAGCAGTGGACCCAAGATCTTCAGGCTTTCAGGGTCTATGCCTGAGGAGTCTAGGTGCTTTGTATCTATTATCTCAAAGCTCACCTCAAGATCCTGGGCGACTGTTTCGAAAAAAGTCTCCACATCGAGCATCCTACCTCGGCTTCCATCTTCTGGAATGATCAGAATGTAACGCGCAGGAGTATTTGGGCGCACGGTCTCCAAGACACTGTGGAAGAAGTCACTCGCCTGAACGACATGAACATCAAGTCCTAGCTTTTCCTGCAGCACACAAAGCCCGTGCACATGCGAAGCAAGTACAGCAGATCCTGAAGATATGAAGTAAAGGGGGACTTGCTCCTCGAAATCTTTGGCAAATTCCTCCCCCATTGTCACTCCTTTCTTTGCCGCGTGAAACAGGGCGGCGGGTAGCGCTTTTAGAGATGACGCCAAAGCTGGCATAAAGCTCCAACTCTCCTTCATTTCCAAAATGCCACCCAGAAATGAAGACATCAGCATGTGGGTTGCGTGGAAGGCTTGGGTTGTTTCTCCGATGAAGAACGCAGGGTGCCCAAATGAGGCGAGAGGTGCGTCTTTGTACATCGTGATAACGACAGTTCTGCAAGCCCTCCTTTTCAAAAGCTTGGCTGCTTCGACGGTCTCCCGAGTCCTTCCAGATTTGGAGGATAAGACCACTAAAGTATCTGAAGCACCTGCCATTGAGGAGTTGGTGGTCAGCATATCTACGAACGCAGCTGAGGCGTGACTGTCATAGTGGAGGTTCTTTGCAACATTAACAGCATAGGCCTTAAGACTGTTAGCGATGGCCAGCCCTGCGCCAGCGGAGACGAACAGCACCTGATTGAGTCCGAATGAGGCCAAGCGCCCAGCATTTGCAGCTCCCTCAAGTTGCGTCAGGATGGGCCCCAACTGTTTTGCCATCTCTTCCGCGCCGTTGGAGTGAGGTGCATAGAGTAAGTCCATTGGGTGAAATATTGGTTGATTATAGCAGCGTTTATAATATTGTTTTATATATCGGATGGTTATGGATATCTAATCCAAGCAGACAGATATTTATAGTGTTAGAAATGTAAAATGTGTCCACTGCTCAATGGTGCGCGTGCTTCTTTTTCGTTTTGCTTTTGCGATATTCGCGCGCTTTTTGACTAATGTGTCATTCCGTGTTACTTTGTATAACCTTTAGTCAAGAATGACTGCTTACTAGACAGCATTGAAGAAAGAAAAATAAATGGCGGGAACAGAGTTTTATTTGTAGATGCACGAATGCAAATTAGTTGAAATTAAGAAAGCAGCTTTACGTGACGATCTGTGTCTCGGGTTACGCAATCAACCTTAGACTCCTAAGTCATTGCGACGGCGAAGAACAATACAAAACTATCATAAACGAATATTGTACGCGTTGGTTAGTTTTTAAAATAAAATCCAACAAAATAATAGATGTAGATTTTACGAAATTTTAATATCCCATTTTTTTAATTGTAAACGCCAATTTTCTTTTCACCTTTGGAGGACAGGCACGCCGTCTACAATCATTTCTTGCTCTATTATTTCTGCTCACTTTTAGTCAAAAACGTCAGCGCCCAAATTCTAAAAGGGCCGAGAAAAAAACATCGGCGTGGAATTGTGGGGGCGGATTGTTGTCCAACGAAAGGAAATAAATAATACAAAATTTGGAATAATGTACTTCTCGCTTTCAAACTTGCGTCAGCCATTACGTACCGCCAGTGGTGATCTCTGAATAAATAGGTCACAGAAATAAGAAAAATTTAAACCTTTCATATTGAGCACTTTTTCTCTACACCATTGGAAACTGCCATTTTTTAATACTCCGAAATGACGATATCTCAGGCTTTTCTCGGCTCCGCGAAGGCCCCTACTCTTATCCAAAATTTTTTTTTCGTGCGCCATGGTGCGACTGACCTCAATGAGCAACACAGGGTGGAGGGTGGTGAGAAGCTATGGGGCGTACAAGGCTCTGGCACGAATATAGGTCTCAACAAAAAGGGGGAACTCCAAGCTCTCTTGGCGGGCAATGTCCTCCGTACTCTTCCAGTTGGCGAGATCGTGTGTTCACCTCTTTTGCGTGCGCTACAAACCGCTTTTCTCGCTAACCCAGGTTGCACCAATTTCAAAATTGGAACCGATCTTCGAGAGCGCCATTTCGGCATCAATGAAGGTGGCTATGGTCCACGTCAGATGTTCGAGGAGAACTACCCCGACTGTGAAGATACTCAAACCTTCTCTATCCGAGTAGCCAATGCCCTCCACTATGCACGTGGTGAAAACGTTCTTTTCGTTGCTCACGGATGTGTACTCAGGGTGATTGCAGCGTTGCTCCGTGTTGATCTAACTGATGAGCATACAGCAAACGGGCGGGTCCTTCACTTCAAATTGGATGCTGGGAACTGGTCAGTGCATCTCCTTCAAAGTCCCGTGATCATGGTCAGTGGCGCAACGCGTGGTATCGGAAAGGCTATTGCGGAAAACCTCATCAAGCATGGCTACCGCGTGAGCCTTGGCGCGCGAAACGTAAAAGACCTAGAAGATGCTTTTGGAGATCAGAATGAAGCGCTTATCTACGCGCTTTTTGATGCACAGGATCATAACATGATGAAAGATTGGGTGAACCAGACCTACGAGAAATTTAAAAGGATCGACGGCCTCGTCAATAACGCTGGATCTGGTGAACACGTGAACCTAGAGAAAGAAATCGACTACGAGCAGCTTTCAAAGCAGTGGGAAACTAACTGTGTGGCTCCTCTCCGTATGACTGAATTGTGCCTACCTTACCTAATGAAAGCGGGTTCCGGTCGCATAGTCAACATCAACTCCATGTCCGGTGTCCGTGTGTTAAATTCGTTGGTTGGCTATAATATGACCAAGCATGCTTTGGGAGGGCTTACTAAAACAACTCAATATGTGGGATGGGAGCATGGAGTGCGAGCAACCGATATATCACCGGGTTTTGTCGCCACTAACATGAGCCGCTGGACAAACCTAGTTGAGCGCGAAAACATGATTCAACCCGAGGATATCGCGAAGCTCGTTCGCGAAGCAATTGAGCGCCCCAATCGTGC
Source organism: Agrobacterium tumefaciens (assembly GCF_005221325.1). Classification (NCBI taxonomy): domain Bacteria; kingdom Pseudomonadati; phylum Pseudomonadota; class Alphaproteobacteria; order Hyphomicrobiales; family Rhizobiaceae; genus Agrobacterium; species Agrobacterium tumefaciens. The sequence goes on from NZ_CP039893.1 coordinate 190,322, forward strand.
CTATGTCCCCAAGGCTGAAGTGCTATGCATGAAAGAAGCAACTCGTTAATTTTTATCTTTGTAAGGCGATGACGCCATATATCCAAAACAATAATGTCGGTATCTTGTGATCGCGCGTCGATTTGCATTGTGCGACAAAACTATGTATTTCGTGTTTTTCTTAGTTTATCACAATAAATATTGAGCATTTAAATATAGATTAAATAATACTAAAACAGCAATGATACAAGGAGGTTAACATTCAAGAGAAACCATATTGGCCCTAAACGATAAATCATAATAATTATTTCAATTTGTATTACTTCATAGATTAAACAAATGGGCTGCTGTAGTGGCCCCGTAATTATCTGGACACGACCACCCAATTAACAATTGTGCGAGATATTGTGCCCATTATGACTATTAAAATCCAAAGACAGAAGTTCTCGACGGGCCGGACCGCCGCCGTTGCTGGTCGACGGAAGAAAAGCTTACCCTCATCCAGGAAACATATCAGCCGGTCCTACGATGATCATTGTTGCTCGTGGCAATTAGCCAAACCAATTGTTTACTTGGCGTAAGCTTGCTACCCAAGGGGCTCTGACAGCAATGCGGCGAGAAACGATGTCGCTCAGGCGGCCGAATATCGTGCCCTTTACAACCAGGTCAAGGGACTGTAGCGCTTGTTAGGCAAGAAAACGATGCAAGGCGAGACTCTTAAAGCGGGGCTTGAGATCGCCACAGGCCCAAAAATTACCTATTGCGCTCGCTGTCGTTGCCGAAGGAAAGTTCCTTATGACGGCCGTGTCCGAGACTTTAGGTATTGCCCGGTCAAACAAGACTGAGCGAGTCAAACAGCCCCTCGAAGGTTCCGTGGTCAGCCGCCGCTCGTGGACGATGATCCCATTGATGGAAATCGAAGCAATCATTTCCGAGATGAAGACCTATGGATATCGTCGGGTTCATGCGGTCTTAGGCATTAAAGCCCACAATGAAAGCCAACCATGATCCAACGCTAAACGCGTCTATTGGGTGATGAATGTACACAGCTTGCTTTTTCAACGCCACACACGACGATCGGATGGATCACCGACAACAGCTCGTGTCATCAGAAGGGACACGAAATCGTTGCTGATGGACATCGGAATGGAGCCTTGCACGACCCCGGTCCGCAGCCCTTAGTCAAACGTAATGGCAGTAGCCTTAGTCAAAACTTTAAAACGTGATGACGTCGCGGTCAATTCCATGCCCAACTTGGTAGTGGTTAGAGCATTACAACACGCTTCACCACCACAAAGCTTTGGGATATCAGTCACCGCGCTAGTTCTTAAATTTCATACAGAAAAATTGATCTTTCCGATGGTGTTTATGGGGCAACTCCAAACGAAGTTGGGCTGATCATATCGACAAACAGGATTATTGTTGAGCATTTTTCCTGTGGTAAATCGCCGCCATCAATCACCAATCGTTTTTTTGGTAATATATTTTCACGCTTTTCGGATTGAGCGTGGGGCTCCCTGCTTTTCGCCCGACAGAGCTGCTATTGAAAAAATGCTTTGATGAGCTCTGATGTGCGGTTCTCTCGAGCCTTCTTTGTCTACTACTTAAAAATAGTCTTAACGGGGAATCGAAAACGCATCGAAGACTATTCAGCGTGAAGTTTGCCAAATGATTTCACAGGAATTTTGATGTATCCGGCTGGCAGGATATATGTAGTTGTAATTAGGTTGCGTGAACACATTTCTGCATTTGTTTTTCTGTTAACATGTTAAATCGTGCAGTAACATATCTATGCATTCGATACACCTGATACGCCAAGGCGAAATATTGCGGATGAAGTGACAGACTTAACTACAGGTTAAGCTCCGGCGATTTCGGCAGGGGTGGCACAATGGCTTGTTTTGGGGCACCAAGAGTAAGTTGGAAGCGCTAGCCTGCCCGATCTATGATGAGAATGGCGAGTGATTTCGGTCTTATTTTGTGTCGTCGCATCACTGTCGTACAATGACATTAGGAAAGCTGCTGTTTTCGACAGCTTCGGACATGTTGCACTATGTCAAGCCAAGCAACTTTTTCTCGAAAACCGAAGCGAAATTTGCCAATTATCCGATTTGCCGCCAGAGAGAATTGAGTACTTTTCGACGGTCGTCCGTCTATCTTTTGACGAGGGATAAACCCGATGTGAGCTTTTTAGTAAATGTGCTGGCATCAGACAGGGGCGTGCTGCCGGAGGCTATGTTGGATCCCTCTACCTACGCCACGACGGCGTGGTGACGCAATCTCTCGAGCAGCGCCGAGCGAGGACGGGGTTACCAAAGCACCACCACGTTCAGGAAAGCTGCGATTTTGACGTCTTGATCGTCGCGCCGCGGACATACCGCGCGTTCAAGGGTTGGAAGGACAGATTGGCGTCACGCATACAAGCATACCGATCTCGTTGACAATCAGGAGACTTGGCCGGTTGTCTTTAGACCTCACCTTGCGGCCATGAAATGCCGCAGTCCGAAGAAACGCGCTAAAAGCTCACTGAGAAGTGCTGGTTTACCCAATCCCGATTTGTTCGATCATTTTTTCATGCGGATCATGTCCTCCCCGCATCGCTGACACTTCAAATAAGGACAGTTGCCGAGACCGATCCTACCATTTTGTCCGCCATGGCTATAGCTAGAAGCATGCGTGGCTTTCGCGTGGGTATGTTTGAAAGCCACGATCCCGGTATGTCGCCACCGCGCCCTTTACAATGCACGACGGGCATCGCACCGGTGATCAATAGTCGTGGGTTGTCTCTGACATAGACAGTGAACGCTGCAACTCAAGGCCTCGAAGTTCCTCCCAAGAAGGCCACCGGACGCCTTCACACGGGTCCGCCCAAAAGCGTCCGGTGGACCTTCCCGGGGAGGAAGATGGTGGCACTTGATGTGCCACATGTGCTCATTCGCACCGATGCGATCGACGCAAATTCCGTTCAGGCCGGATGCGGATATCCGAATGCTCCGGCCCATTCACATGCTTTGGCAGCGGCTGCCGCCGCGTGGGCCAACGCCGCATCCAGGCCAGCGCCGTTGATCCGGGCAGCAAGAAAACCGCCAATAAAGGCGTCTCCGGCTCCCATGGTATCGACCAGTTTAGCCTGCACGATGCCCTGACGGATTACGCGCTCGCCATCGCTATAGACGGCGCCGCGCTCGCCCTGCGTTACGCAGATCGACGAGGCGCCCAGAGAGTGGATCTCTCTGATGAAAGTCTCTGTTTCAGCATCTGAAAGATCGGAGCCAGAAAAGAATGCGAGAGTCGTCACCGGGCAGATGGCAGCCAGATATTCACGATCGCGTCCCGTTGAAAAGTCAAAAGACAGCTCTTTCGATACAGCCCGGATACGGGGCAACTCTGGTTCGAGGTAACTGAAGCAGGAGGAATGGACGTGTCCACGACGCGAGATCAGATCAAGGTCGTCGACATCCATGCGTAGCATCAAACGCCGGCGGAGGCCGCCTTTATTGGATTCCAGAAAGACCCTGTCGCCGTCCACGATATTTACTTTTGCCTTGCCTGTCTCACCGACAGCCTGACGAAGATGCGTGTCGGGTATGCCTTCCTTAAGGAGAGAGGATCGAACATGTGCGCCTTCCTCATCATCGCCGATGATTCCGATATAATCGACCCCATCAAGACCAAACCGATGCGCGAGAACTGCAACATTCAGCGCGTTTCCGCCGGGATAGTAGACCTTTTGGTCGAGGTAGAGATCGACCACATTGTCGCCGATACCGACGAGTCCTGGACGACGGGAATTGGTGTTGGACATTACGAAAGCTCCCACCTCAAATCACGGCGCTTAATTAGAGGCTGTTGGGGTTCAAAACTGAACTCGATTTGCAACTTAACGACGGAAGTGTTTGGTGGACCGATAAACGGCCCACCAACTGATCATTAGTATTCAAGCTGCCACATGTAGCGGCGAACGGTCAGTGGATGTCCCTTTGCGTGAGCGAGCTTTACTGCATAGGCACGCAGGACTGGCTGGAAGATGAGGTGTGCGACATATTCCTGCACGCTTTCCGGCACCTTCGAGATACCGAGGTCTTTTACATCCAGGACAGTCACGCGCTTGCTGTACTGCCCGGCGAATGCCAAGGCACGCTCATCGACGACGCGCGAAGGACCGACACCGATCAGCTGAATGAACGGTACGTCAAAGTCGGTGACCTCAAACGGGCCATGGAAGTATTCGCCGGCGTGGATCGCAGCCGAGTGGATCCATTGCATTTCCTGCAGGATGCAGATGGCATAAGAGTAAGCCGTGCCGTAGTTGGCGCCGGAGGCCATCGTGTAGATAACGGCTTCTCGCTTGTGCGCTTCCGCGAAATCGGCGATTGCAGAGGCGCGCTCCTTGACGACCGTTGCGGCGATGTCGTCGATGGCCGCAAGCGCCCGGTTCAGATCACCAACCTTCTTGTTGCCTTCACGCGCTTCGAGGATACCAAACGTGAGACGAACGAGAACGGCAGCCGAATGAACAGACGAGATTGTCGTCGGCTCATGGGTGTAAGTGACGGTGTATTCGGATGCGACATCAAGCGGGCTCCCCAGAACGTGGGTGAGAGAGATCGTCAATGCGCCAGCTTTGCGGGCAATCTCAGCCGCTTCTACTGTCTCAGGCGTATTACCAGAATGGGAGCACAGGATCACTACCGACGACTTTCCAAGACGCTTCGGAGAGCGGGCCTTGAATTCGGCGGCGTTGAGAGCGATACCGTTAATCTGTTCGGCTTCGCGCTCGACGACGTACTGGCTAGCCAACATATGAGCATAGGACCCACCGCAGGCGACAAAGAAAATGTCCGTGACGCTGTCGCGCGCTGCAACGGCTCGCAGTGCATCTGCGATCAGGCTGTCGGTTGTCTTCGTGGTCATTTGGATTTTCCTTTTAGTTGACTACAGGTTGGAAGGCACACTTCGGGCGTCAGCTGGCTCATTCGGGCCAGTCAGGGTTGACGCGGTTTGAAGATTTGTCCGATCACGATCAAAAGGATCGAGACGGCAATCAGGCACGTCGAGATAGCGGCAATCGTCGGATCCACCTGGTCTCGAAGTGCATTGAACATTCGCCGGTTGAGGGTTGCCCCGGAGCCGGTCGATATGAACATCGCAACGACGACCTCGTCGAAGGATGCGAAGAAAGAAAAGAGCATCGCGGAGATCACCGAGAACTTGATCTGCGGTAGGGTCACCGTGAAGAACGCGTAGGTACGGGATGCACCGAGGCTTCTTGCGGCCAGCTCCTGTGTAGCGTCGTACGACGCAAGCCCGGCTGTCACGACGATCATGACAAATGGGAGCGCAAGTGCGGTGTGCATGAGCGTTAGACCCAGTGTCGTATTGACCAGACCGATCCTTGCAAAGACAAACAGTGATCCGATGCCTAAGAGAATAATCGGGACTGCCATCGGCAGAGCAAAAAGCCCGAACAGAATGGTGCGACCGAGTATCTTGCCAGCCCAGAGGCCATAGGCGGCCGCTGTCCCGATGATCGTGGCGAAGGTCATGGACAGCAAAGCGACGCGAACGGAGATGAAGGTCGATCGCATCCACTCGCTGGACCCGAAGTAGTTTTCGTACCAGCGCAGCGACAGCGTACGTGGAGGGAACTCAAGATAGTCCGAGGCTGAGAAGGACATCGGGATCACGATCAGCGTCGGAGCCACCAGGAAGATTCCGGTCACGATGGCAAGCGCATAAAGCCACAGACGCTGAAGATGGGTGATCTGTGTTCTCGAAGCGGGTCGAAGCAGCCAGTTCATCGCAGCACCCCCTGACCGGCCTTCTTGGCGATAACCGATGCGACGATGATGAGGATGACAGTGATCAGGAGCAGTACGACACCCAGCGAACTCGCCGCACCCCAACTCGAATACAGTCGAACGTTCGCATCGATCCGCATTGCCGCCATGATCACGCGACCGCCGCCAAGAACCGCGGGCGTCACATAGAAGCCCAGGCATAAAACGAAGACGATAAGTGTTCCAGAAAGGAAGCCCGGAAGTGAGAGCGGGAAATAGATATCGCGGAACGCCCGAGCAGGTGTGGCGCCAAGATTTGACGCCGCCGCCATCAGATCGACGTCGATCGCCTTCATTGAAGCATACAGAGGAAGCACCATGAACGGCAGCATGATATGCACCATGCCGATAAGCGCACCGAAAAGGTTGTGGCTCAGTTCAAGTGGGCTGTCGATGATCCCCATCTGCATGAGGGCGTGATTTATAACGCCCTGGTTCTGCAGCAGCACAAGCCATGCATAAGTCCGAACCAGAACCGCGGTCCAGAAGGGAAGCAAGACGACGAGAAGGGCTGCATTTTGATAGCGTTCGGGAAGTTGAACGAAAAGATATGCGAGAGGGTAACCGATTGCGGCCACGATCAGCGTTGTGTAGAGCGAGACCGACAAGGTCATTCTGAACACTTCGGCATAGATCGGTGTCGTCCAAAGACGCTCATAGTTTTCGAATGTGAAAGCGCCCTTATCAATGAAGGACAGATAAACCATCACTCCGAGCGGCAACACAATAACGGCCAAAATCAACGCTGCGCCGGGCAAGGCCAGCGAAGTGAGTCCGAACCGTTCGAGGCGACCTGCGCGATGCAGTGCAGCTTCGTTCTGGCGTGGAATGACAGGAAGCGAGGCACTCGTCATGCTACTGCCTCCTCATCGTTCGCGACAATAATGGTTTCGCTTTCAGGAAGTGCGACTGTGATTTTTGCACCGACCTCCGGAAGATTTGCGTAGCCGGCCTGAGTGAGATGGCGCCGAATGGTGATCAAAATCCCGTCCTTAAGCCGGACGAAAATCAAACAGCTGTCGCCCTGGAACAGGATTCGTTCAAGGGTTCCGTCGAAGTGATTGCACCCATGATGTTGCTCTGGAGAGCTGACGATCTCCAGTTTCTCCGGACGAATTACCAGGAGACCTGCCTTGCCGACCGCTGTGCTCGAGGCAATCTTGAGTGCACTGCCGGCATAGGTATGCGTGGAGTCTGTTATGCCGACGGGTAAGAATGACGACTCGCCCATGAATGCGGCGACGAAGGCGCTTTTCGGAGCATTGTAGATGCGCTCCGGTGTGTCGATCTGGGAGATCTCTCCGCCCCGAAGAACGGCAACTCGATCGGACATCGTCAGAGCTTCCCGCTGGTCATGCGTGACCAGAACGGTTGTCATCCCGAGGCGCTCGTGCATGGCTCGCAGTTCAACCTGCATCAACTCGCGAAGGTTCTTATCGAGCGCCGACAGTGGCTCATCCATGAGCAGGATTTTCGGCTTCGACACGACGGCGCGGGCGAGTGCGATGCGCTGCCGCTGGCCGCCGGAAAGTGCCGCAATGTTCCTCGAACCGTATCCTTGCAATTGAACTGTTTCGAGCACTTCATCCACTGCCGTTTTGATCTCGGACTTCGAGCGACCACGGATCTTCAATGGGTATGCAATGTTGGCAAATACGTTCATGTGCGGGAAGAGCGCATAGCTCTGGAACATCATGCCGATACCGCGGCGATGCGGTGGCTTGAGGACGATCTCCTCTTCGCCAAATTTGATCGATCCATGATCGGGCCGAATGAACCCTGCGAGCGCCATCAGAAGCGTGGTCTTTCCTGATCCCGAAGGGCCGAGCAACGTCATAAACTCGCCGCTCTTGATGTCGAGGCTGACTTTGTTGAGGGCCGTCACAGGACCGTACGTCTTGGTGATATCCGTAATGGAAATCGGCAACGACTGCCCATCAACAACGCCCGCTTTGGGTGGAGCTATATTATCTGGTTGCGGCAATGGACCGTCTCCCAATTCTCGTGGTGCTACGCCAAATGACTTGGTTTCGAAGTGGCGACGGACGGGCCGCCGCCACCTCGATCTGATCACTTGGCCAGGAGCATGCTGTCGAACTGTTCAGAGAGGGCCGTGCCGTTCTTGCCCCAGAAGTCGACGTTCGCCGGGTACTGGAGCTTCGTATTTTCCGGAGAAGACGTCAGACGAGCGAGTGTCTTTTCGTCATACGTGGCGTAGGCCTTTAGGTTCGCGCCACCATATGCGATGTATTTCGGAAGATCCTTGATGTATTCAGGCTTGGAGATTTCCTTAATGAACTTGATGGCATTCTCGGTGTGGGGCGCGTCTTTCACGACCGCGTAGCAATCGTTTTCCAGCAGGCCGTCCTGGTAGTTGATTTTGAAGGGCGCGCCGGCGTCAATCGCAGCTTGAAGACGACCGTTCCAGCCGTAGATCATGTCGACTTCGCCGTCTTTTGTCAGCTGAGTAGCTTGCGCACCGCTATCCCACCAGATGGCGTAAGGCTTGAGCTCCGCGATTTTATCGAACGCGGCCTTTTTACCTTCGTCGGTCGAGAGGAAGTCGTAAACTTCGGACGGCTTGTGACCGAGGGCGATCACTGCCGCTTCAATATTGCCGCGAGGGCTACGGAACAGACCTCGTTTGCCGGGGAACTTCTTGACATCCCAGAAATCTTGGATGGTTTTGATAGCGCCCTCGCCGTATTTCTTGGTGTTGTAGGCAACCACGGTCGAGTACACGCTATTTCCGACGCAATAATCGTTCACCGATCCCGGAACGAAGTCTGCCCGGTTGACGATGTCGGAAGGAAGCTTGATGATAGTGCCAGCATCGACAGCGAGCTGGACCTCACCCATGCTGAGCGAGATGATATCCCAGCTGACCGCACCGGCATCGACCTGCGCCTTTGCCTCAGTCCAGCTCTGCGAAGTATCTTGTTCGACGTCCCAACCGAGCGCCTTGGCTGCCGGATCCCAAAGTGCCTTTTTCGAGGCTTCCTGAGATAGGCCGCCGGGGCCGACGATGACGACGTCCGCAGCCTGTGCGGAGGCGGCCAAGCCGGAAACGATCAGAACAGATGCGGCAAGAGCCGCAAGGCGATGGCGTATGGCATTCATGATTTGAACTCCCCTTTATGGATATGTGTGCCGGGTGGCCTATACCAATGAGATACTCGCCGCCCTCCACTCCCGTTTAAAGGAGGACGATTTCATAGCTCAGGCACCTGAATATCGGTACTTGGCGACGATTGCCGACAAAACCAGCAGTGCCAACACACAACTGGTCTATCTCGCTTGACCTGTTGGTGTATACCAAGCTACGGACCGAACGATTTGCTGTCAACAAGATTTTTCGCGAAGGAGAGGTTTGTAGGTAAAATATGCCGTCGATACGCTGCTAAGCGCCGTTGCCAGGCAGCTTTCCCTCGACCATCATCGTAACTGGGGAGGTGGCCTCAGCGGTTCTTTCTCCACGGTTTTCGATAGAGAAACTCACATAATCGGGGTGATTCAGGGAGCGGAGATGCTCGAAGGGAGTTTCATCCGACGTGACGCTGACGCTCTCCCATTTCAAGACCGATGCCCCCGCTTGCAGGTTCAGGAACTCTGCCTCTGACGCGGTCGCTTTGTGGATGCTGATGCGTGAACTCCTGTTGTGCAGTTTGTGCAGCGTGAGTTGGTACGTGTTTCGCAGGTGAGCGTAGAGCGACTTGTTTTCGATGACGTCAGCGGCGGAAAGGCCTGGGACCATCTTCGCCGGGATCTGGCTGAATTCAACGCAAACAGGGATGCCGTCCACGGTGCGTTGCCTCTGGATCGAGATGATAGGGTCCCCAACGGCTATGCTGAGCTTGGCGGCTACGGCCTTGTCTGCGACCTTGCGTTCGAAAAAGAGCAGCTTCGAGCCGGGGACGTGGCCCGCTTTCTCAACAACGTCGGAAATGCTGTAGGCCACGTAGTCGCTGATTGGCCGGTCAAAAAGGCGATCGGGAAGATATGTCCCGCTCGTTCCGCGGCGCTCCAGCACGCCGCTCTGGACGAGACGGTCAATCGCCTTTCTCATCGTCACCCGACTGGTTCCAAATTTCTGGGATAGCTCCCTTTCCGATGGAAAGCGGCTGCCCTGCTCAAACTCGCGTCGTTGAATCGACTGCAGCAGCTCCTGCTGCAGTTGAATATACATTGGTTCGGTGTCCAAGGGCTTTCCAGTCCAATTGGTATGCATGTCGAGGTTCATGGTTTCCATTATCGGCAAAGTTTTCTTGTTGGCTATCAGAATTGTGGTCAAAGGGCGATTTGCTGCGAATGCACGCTGTTGGATCAAGAAATTAGTAGGCCATTTAAACTTGCTTGACAGACTGGTATATACCAAGGATGATTGTTGACGCATTGGCCGGGTCGATGCAGGCGCGTAAAGCCATCCCAAACAATGTCCGCTTGGAGCTCCGTTGCTCTGGCTAAGGCGGCCCGAAGTTAGCTCATCAAGAAGGTGAAGACCATGAAACTCAAAGGTAAAACCGCCGTCATCACAGGCGCTGGACGCGGAATCGGTCGCGCGACGGCTCTGGCACTGGCCAAGGAAGGCTGCAACATCGTCGTTGCTGCTATCGAGGCCGACCAGATCGAAGCTGTGGCAGCAGAAGTTCAGGCACTGGGCGCCGGGGCACTTGCTGTGCGGACCGACATCCAGCACAAGGCCGATGTTCAGGCCTTGGCCAAAGCAGCTATCGAGCGTTTTGGCGGCGTTGATATCCTCGTCAACAATGCGGGTGTCGCTATCCACAATGCCATTCCTGATATCAAGGAAGAGGACTGGGATTGGACGATGGCGATCAATCTCAAAGGCACGTTCCTCACCACACAGGCCTTCTTCCAGCATATGTGTGATCGAAGAAGCGGCCATATCGTGAATATTGTTTCCCGAGCCGGGAAAGTCGCGTCGGCTAAATTCGGAGCCTACGCCGCATCGAAATTCGGCATGCTGGGCTTCACGCAGACAACCGACGCGGAAGGTCTGCAGTTCGGAGTTAAGGCAACAGCCGTCTGCCCAGGAGCAGCCGAAACTCAGCAGCGTGCGGAAAACCACGTCGACGATACCGCGAACTTGCTTCAGCCTGACGATGTTGCCGAGTACGTCGCGTTCGTTCTAACTCGACCTCACCGGGTCTACATCGAAGAGGTGTCGATTGTCCCGCAGGCAATGAAGCCGCGCCCCAAGGAAGCTTTCTTGAAGCCGGGTATCTAATGGATCAGGTGCCCAGGGAGCAGTTGTTATGAGTGTTAGCAAGTCAATCCAGGCCGTTACCGACCGCATTGTGGGTCGGAGCGCTCAATCGCGCCGGGAATATCTCGACCGTCTCGTGGAGCAGACGAGTAAGGGGGTTCACAGGGCCGCGCTCTCATGTGGCAACCTCGCTCATGGTTTTGCGGCGTGCGCAACTTCCGACAAGAAAAGACTTGCCGGCGCTCATAGTCTGAACCTGGGCATCGTCACATCCTACAATGACATGTTGAGCGCCCATCAGCCCTATGCCGCCTATCCTGATATCATCAAGGAGGTGGCCCGCTCGATTGGTGCAAGCGCCCAGGTGGCCGGCGGCGTGCCGGCCATGTGTGACGGCGTAACCCAGGGGCAGCCCGGGATGGACCTGTCCCTGTTCAGCCGCGATGTGATCGCGATGTCCACGGCGATTGCGCTCAGTCACAACATGTTCGATGCTGCCGTCTATCTCGGCGTCTGCGATAAGATCGTCCCAGGTCTTCTGATCGGAGCACTTGCCTTCGGACATCTTCCCGCAGTCTTCATACCTGCGGGGCCGATGACGTCCGGCCTCTCAAACGATGAAAAAGCCCGGATCCGGCAGCTGTCGTCCGAAGGCAAAATTGATCGCGCCGGGTTGCTCGACGCGGAAGCGAAGTCCTACCACTCTCCCGGCACATGCACCTTCTATGGCACAGCCAACTCAAACCAGATGCTGATGGAGATCATGGGCCTCCATATTCCGGGTTCGAGCTTTGTCAATGCGAACACCCCTTTGCGCGACGCGCTCACGCGCGAGGCCGCACGCCGTGCGCTCTCGATCACCACACAGGGTAACAATTACACCCCAGTCGGCCACATCATCGACGAACGAGCGATCGTAAATGGGATTGTCGGCCTGCTTGCAACCGGTGGCTCGACGAACCACACGCTGCATATTATCGCCATTGCGCACGCGGCTGGCCTCAATGTCACATGGGAAGACATGAGCGATCTCAGCGACGTCGTGCCTCTGCTTGCCCGTGTTTATCCCAACGGCTCTGCCGACGTGAACCATTTTCATGCCGCCGGCGGCATGGGATTCCTCATTCGAGAATTGCTTGACGGCGGGTTTCTGCACGACGATGTCAATACGATCTGGGGGCGTGGGCTCAGGCAATACACCGTCGAAGCCAGGCTGACGGGCCATGAGCTGGTATTCGAGGAGACAGTTCAGTCTTCTGGCGATCCAAAAGTCCTTGCTCCGGTGGAAAGCGCGTTCTCAGCAAACGGCGGATTGAAACTTCTGTCGGGGAACATGGGCAAATCGGTCATGAAGGTTTCCGCAGTCAAGCCTGAGAACCGGGTGATCGAGGCGCCAGCGCGCGTATTTCACACGCAGGATGAGTTGCAACAATCGTTCAAAAACGGAGAGCTCAACGGTGATCTGATCGCTGTCGTTCGCTTTCAGGGTCCGAAATCAATTGGCATGCCCGAACTGCATAAGCTTACGCCCGCACTTGGTGTATTACAGGATCGGGGTTTCAAGGTGGCGTTGCTGACCGATGGTCGCATGTCAGGCGCATCGGGCAAGGTCCCCGCCGCAATTCACATGACGCCAGAGGCCTCCGATGGCGGCCCCATTTCCAAAATTCGAGATGGCGACCTCATAAGACTAGATGCAAACGAGGGAACTTTGACATTCCTTGGTGACGAACAGGAGTTTTTGTCACGTGTTTCCGTCAGCCACGATCTTAGGTCGCAGCACTTCGGCATGGGTCGCGAACTCTTCGCCCGCTGTCGATCCATGGTCAGTTCCGCCGACCGCGGTGCGAGCGTGTTTGGATAGCGCCTGAAAAGAACGCGTCCTTTATCGTCGCCTATTCAGAGAAGCTTCAATTCCAAAGGGAGGAATCATGGAATACCGTCAGGTCGGCCGTTCGGGCCTCAGAATATCATCTCTAACAATGGGGACGATGACATTCGGCGGCGTCGGGTGGGCGCGTAAGACCGGTGATCTTGATGTCCCCGAAGCACAACGCCTTGTCGATATTTGCGTCGATGCCGGTGTCAATCTGATCGACACGGCCGACGTCTATTCCGACGGCATGTCCGAAGAGATCATCGGTAACATTCTCGGTGGGAAACGAAAGGATGGCGTCCTGATCGCAACGAAGGCCCGCTTCCCAATGGGCAAGGGCGCGAACAACGCCGGAAATTCGCGTTATCACCTTATCGAGGCTTGCGAAGCCAGCCTGCGGCGTCTGAAGACGGACGTCATCGATCTCTTCCAACTGCACGAATGGGACGGCCAGACGCCTCTCGAGGAAACGATGGAAGCGCTCGATACCCTCGTACGCCAAGGCAAGGTACGCTATGTCGGTTGCTCCAACTTCTCGGGCTGGCATATCATGAAGGCGCTTGGTGTGAGTGAGCGGGATAAGCGCCAACGGTTCGTCAGCCAGCAAATCCACTACACGCTCGAAGCGCGCGACGCCGAATATGAGTTGCTGCCGGTTTCCGTCGACCAAGGCCTCGGCGTGCTGGTTTGGAGCCCGCTCGCTGGTGGTCTACTCTCTGGAAAACATCGCCGCAACCAGGCTGCACCTGAAGGTAGCCGCCAGTTCGCCGGTTGGACCGAACCGCCGATCCGTGACGAAAACCGTCTTTGGAACATCGTTGAGACTCTTGTATCGATTGCCGGTAGCCGTGGCGTTTCGGCGGCGCAGGTCGCGCTGGCGTGGCTGATTGGTCGAACGGCGGTAACTTCCGTTGTTATCGGGGGCCGGACTGAAGCTCAATTCAAGGACAATCTCGCAGCATCAGAACTGAAATTGAGCGCCCAAGAACGCAAGCTTCTGGACGACGTGAGCCTCCCCCCCGCTGCTCTATCCTTATTGGCATCAGCGTAATGAGGCAACCGACAGGCTGAGCAAAGCGGATATTGAATTGCTCTCTGCGCACTTGAAGTAGGAGTTATGATTCTTGTGAAATAACTTACAATATTTACGAAAATAAAGTATTGATGAGCTAATTTGGCGCACTACCGCTGGCAGTGCGCAATTTTATCTATTATTATGTCAAAGTAATATAATGTTATTATTAAAATACGACAACAACTCGTAGCTGAAATCATTTTCTTAATTCCAATTATTACTTGGAAATACATTTTATGTTCAATGTGACAAATAAATTAGCAGATGTTGCCTGTAAAACTGGCATCTGGGACAGTGCTTTTTGAAACACTTCCGTTTCATCCGATCCTCCCAATCGCGAAAGTCATCCAATGTCTGAAACATTCCCTAACACCCACCATTTCACGCGACGCCTCATGCTCGCATCCCTTGCAACACTTGCTGTGACAACGCTATCCGTTTCAGCTCCGGCGTTCGCTGACGAAAAGAAGGAACTGAAGGTCGGAATCATCGCGGGTGAAGATGAAGATGTCTGGCGCGTGGTGGCGGCAGAAGCCGCCAAGAAGGGACTGACCGTCACGACGGTCGTGTTCAACGACTACACCCAGCCGAATGAAGCTCTCGCGCGCGGCGAAATCGATGCGAACGCCTTCCAGCATCTTCCGTATCTGGAGAACCAGATCAAGACGCAGGGCTACAAGATCGTTCCGGTCGGCTACACTGGTGTCTGGCCGATTGGCCTCTACACCAAGAAGTACAAGAGCGTTGCAGGGCTGCCGCATGGCGCAATCATCGGCGTGCCGAACGATCCGTCCAACGAAGGCCGTGCACTCCGGGTGCTGCAGAACGAGGGCTTGATCAAGCTCAAGGATGGCACCGGCATTCTGGCGACCATCGCCGACATTGTCGAGAACCCGAAGAAGGTAGAAATCAAGGAACTCGACGCTGGTATCGTCGGCCGGTCGGTCGAGGACCTCGACGCCGCTGTTGTCAACACAGACTGGGCGGTAAAGAGCGGTCTGACGCCCGCAAACCGCATTGCCCAAGAGCCGATCGCCGACAATCCGTATCGAAATTTTATTGCGGTGCGGGACGAATCGAAGGACGAGCCATGGGTCAAGCCGTTGGTCGCGTCTTACCAAAACGACGCTGTGAAGGCAGAGTTCAACCGCGTCTTCAAGGGCACCGGCATCACCGCTTACTGATTTGAGGCACACAAATCCAATATATCCCGCGACACTCATGAAGTGCGCGGGCGACCGTCGTTTTGCGAAAGATACTAATGAACAAACATGTGTTATTGACAGCGCACGAAAGAGAGGAAACGGACGGCGACGTCATCCGGCTCACCGATCTTCGCCGTCGCTTTGGTGAGACCGCCGCGCTCAATGGGGTTTCGCTCAGCGTCCGGCGTGGCGAAATCCTTGGAATCATCGGACGAAGTGGTGCCGGCAAATCCACACTGATCCGCTGCCTGAATGGGCTGGAGAGACCAGACAGCGGAACGATCGAGATCGACGGGCGCGAGATCACCGGCCTCAGCGAAGCCAGCCTGCAGCCGCTGCGTCGAAACATCGGCATGATCTTTCAGCACTTCAACCTGCTTTCGGCTAAGACCGTCGAAGAGAATATTGCCCTGCCGCTGAAGATCGAGGGCTGGTCCAAAGCAAAGCGTCTGACACGCGCCGCCGAACTCATGGAACTCGTCGGTCTATCCGGCAAGGGGAAGGCCTATCCGTCGGAGCTCTCCGGCGGCCAGAAGCAGCGCGTTGGCATCGCCCGTGCCCTCGCGGCAAGTCCGGCACTTCTTTTGTCAGACGAGGCGACGTCGGCGCTCGATCCTGAAACGACGCGTTCGATCTTGGCGCTTCTCAAGGACATTAATAGCAAGCTGGGCCTGACCATCCTGCTCATCACCCATGAGATGGAAGTTGTGCGCAATATCGCCGACCGCGTCACCGTGCTGGATGCAGGCCTTATCGTGGAAGAGGGACCTGTATGGCAGGTGTTTTCCCAGCCGAAGGCTGAAACCACTAGGAGTCTGCTCAGTGGTATCCGCCCGCAGTTGCCTGCTCACATCGCCGATTCATTGTCGCAGGATGTGCGAGACGATTCTGTTCTGGCAATCGATATCGCAGGGCCTACGGCGGCCGGGCCATTCTTGCATGACCTTTCGACCGAGTTTCCGAACAGCTTCCGTCTCATTCATGGAGGTGTCGATCACATTCGCGAGCAGCCCGTTGGCCGCTTCTTCATTGCCGTGAGCGCCGGCTCTGCCGGTGCTCTGGTGTCATTCGCACGGCGTCTCGGCGCACAGGTGGAGGTGCTAGGTTATGTCACCAATCATGATTGAACTTCTTATCCGCTCGGTTTGGGAGACGGTGCTGATGACGGCCGCATCCGGGATCATTTCGCTGGCATTCGGCCTACCGCTCGGGCTGGCACTGGTTGCAACGTCGCGGGGCGGCATCGCCGAAAGCCTCTGGCTTAATAGCGTCCTCGGCGCCATCATCAACGCCTTTCGCTCCTTGCCGTTCATCATTCTGCTGGTTGCACTCATCCCACTCACCCGGCTGATCGTCGGTACCTCGATTGGCACTTGGGCAGCGATCGTGCCGCTCTCGATCGCGGCGACACCGTACTACGCCCGCATCGCTGAAGTTTCATTGCGGGAGGTTGATCGCGGATTAATCGAAGCCGTGAGGGCAATGGGCGGCAATCGCTGGACGATTATCCGCGAGGTGCTCATTCCGGAAGCCCTACCCGGTATCGTCAGCGGTTTCACGGTAACGATCGTCACTCTGATCGGCGCTTCAGCCATGGCAGGCGCCATCGGTGCCGGCGGACTAGGGGATCTAGCAATACGTTACGGTTACCAGCGTTTTGAAACCACAGTGATGATCGCCGTCGTCGCCGTCCTGATTGTTTTGGTCTGCGGAATCCAGTGGCTTGGTGACCGCATGGTCAAGCGGTTGGACCATCGAGCCTGAAGGATTGAGGGAGGATCTGGGGAGTTCTAGCTTGTGAAACGCCTCCACGTGCAGAATGATAGGTTCGGCCAGATCTCTTCCAGACTCAAGACACACCAGACTCGGTGACTAGGCGTCCCCTGCACTGTTTTGGCGAAAAGCACATCTCGGAAATGCTTTTAATTGAAGTTTGCTCGAATCCGGGAATTGAGGGAAAGCACGGAGTTCGAGTGAAACGCCATGACGTTACACCACTTTTCTTAAGTACAGGGCGTTCATTCAGGCACGCGCAGTCGAAGACGGACCGCGCGTGTTCCGCCCGAGATCAAATCAACTTTTCAGTTAAATCTGAACTACGTTAGAGATTCTTGCATCTAATTCGGCGACCTGTGTACTATGAGTGAGCTACCTGCCTATGCAATCAAAGCTGAAATATTTAGCAGCGAAAATCTCTCGACTTTGGTAAGACGGTCTCGCTATGCAAAGCATCTCCCACGGAAGCCCGGTGTATTAGGACCGCCGACATAAGGGTTTCAACGGCAGAGGTTGACGGCTTGCCCTTCAAACGGCCGATCAGGTGCTCTGTGGCGGCTACGGCGAGATCTCTTACTGGTTGAGAAATCACGGTCAGTGGGGGCGCTACAGCGTCAGTCCAATCTGCATTGTCAAAGCAGATGAGAGAGACATCCTCTGGGATCGAAAGGTTCATGTTCCTCAGCACCCCAAGGAGCAAGAGGGCGGCGGAACTGTTCGTTGCCAGAAATGCCGTGGGTCTGTCGGGGGACGCGCAGAGCACACGCACTTGCTGGGCGAGATTCTGTGGATCCCAACCGCCCAGAACGACAAGATTGGGCGAGAACGGGATTTCAGCGTCGTGCAATGCTGCGCGATACCCTTCGATCCACTCGCGCACGGGCGAGATCAGGGCCTGCGGACTTACGTGGGCGGAAACTTCCGACACCAATGCGACATTCGAGTGGCCTCGAAGAATGAGCGACTTGGCTGCCTCATAACTTGCACCAAAATTGTCGACGGCGAAAGTGTCGGCGCGTAGGGTAGCGATTCTTCTCTCAAGGAGGACAACCGGGTAGCCTCTTTGCCACGCATTTGCGAGGTGCTCTATCTCGCTGCTTGAGGTTGGCGTGATGATCAATCCATCAACCCGCTTGGCTAGGAGAGATCGAATAGCGTCACGCTCCAGCGCGATATCCTCATCGGTCGTCGCCAGGATCACGGTAAAACTGTGCGCACTGGCCGTATCCATAATGGCCCGAATAGCCCGTGCCAAATTCGGATTCTGGATATCCGGGATAATGACGCCGATCGTTTTGCTGAGGCCGGTCGCCATGCTACGCGCGAGCTGGTTTGGGTGGTACGCCAAGTGCTTTGCGGCGTCCAGAACGCGTTCGCACGTCTTTTCACGGACGGTGCCATACCCACCCAGCACTCTTGCGGCCGTGGCCCTTGACACACCCGCGACGCGTGCAACATCGGTGATGGTCGGAACGGCGTTGCAGCTATCGCCGTCTTTCATAATCAGTTTGCTCTGAGATGAACGTGTTGGGAGGGGGGAGGTATCACCTCGGCATTCCCCGTCTTATTGAACGACATTGCGATTTTCCTTCCCGCCGACATCGACTTTATACTTGTTCGGCGGCACGGCGCGACGACGCTCATGTGTCTCCGCTACGTCCTGGCAGTCGAAGGCTGGCACCAACGCGGCGGCCGGAATATACTCCTCGTCGATGGCGGCTCAAGGCCCTCCAGCGCTGCCACCCGAAGTGTCTTATCCCCCAGCCGCGTTTCATTCGGCAGCCTGTCGTTCAGTCGATCTTCGTAGTTTTGATGCTACCCGGACTGAAAAGCCAGATAGCCAAGCATGTTTGTATAACTGGTTACGCCCTTCCTAATGGCGTAGCTCTGTTCTCGCCACATAAAATAGACAAGCGGCGATAATTCCAGCACTCTGTCCACGAAAGCAACGTAGATTTTCGCCCGCTCCGCCTTGTCGACCGTTGCCCTGCCCTTGTCGAGCAGTTCATGGATCTGAGGATCGTTGCAATACGGAGAATCGTTGGTCCGAACGTAACAGAGTTGTTGGGACTTGGCGCGCGTCTCACCGATATGATCCTGGGAAAACAATGTCCTGATCCACCAGCACGTTGAATTTGTAACCGGGCCGGACCTCCAGCGTCGGCTGGACGTCCATGTGTCTTTGGATGGTGCGATCAGCGACGCGACCGAAGGTCTCCGCGAAATTCCTCCGCGCCGCATCTGATGCCGTATCTTGCGTGGCGAGCGTCGAACTCTCAGGCACGGCCATGTCGATCCCTGTGCCGATCACTGCAACGAGGACTGCCGAACCAAATGTCTGCAGCCACTTGCGGTCGATCTTGTCACGGAAGCCGCTATAGCCTTGCGCATCCGTCCCCGACATGCCGCCGATCTGGAGGGTCGAGCCGTTCGGAAAGATAATGTCGGTCCAGACGACGAGCACGCGGCTTTGACCGAATGAGACCTTGCTGTCATAGCGGCCAAACAGCTTCGTCCCCTGCGGGATCAAAAGCCGATGTCCTGTCGCTGAGTCAAAGACGTTCTGGCTCACCTGGGCGGCGATCCGGCCGGGAAGGTCGGAATTGATGCCGGTGATCAGCGTTGCCGGGATGACCGAGCCACGTTTGAGTTCAAAGGCCGACTGCTGGGGGACAACTCGGTTGGGCAGATAGCCGAGCTCCTTGAGGTCAGCGTTGAAGAAATCCTCCTTGGATTTTTGGCCGTTTGGATCAACGTTCTGCCCAGCGAGGCCCGAGCGAAGGGCTGCAGCGTACAGGTCGGACGCGCCAGGTGTCACTGCGGTGGAGACCCCGTTTGTCGTCGTGTCGGCTGTATCCGCTCCTCGCCCAGTGAACTTGCCGCGATCGACAGCGATCGGCGAATCATAAGCGGCGTCATTGGCCTGCAGCCGGGCCATTCTCTGGCGCTGCCGTTCACGGAGATATTGCTCTTCCTGCTCGCGTGCCAGACGGGCGCGCCAGACCTGTTCGGATTCCAGCGTCTCGGCTGGCCTTGCCTCTTCCCTTTCACCGGGTTGCGGTGTGAACGGATTGACGGAGCTCTTCTCACTTTGAGTTTCGACAGGCGTCGGCTGCAATGTTGTCACCTGTTGTGGCTCGCCGATGATGCCGTCCGAGACTCCGCGTTTGATCTGATCGGCGTAGGTCGAAGCCGGATTGCCGGAGCTTGTCTCCGGTCCGGTGTCGCGGAAAAATAGTCCTCGCGAGGTCAGGCCATAGAAGATGACACCGAGGAACGCGACGATCAGCACGACCACGACGATGATCGGCAAACGGTTGATCCGGCGCATGCCGGAGCCTGCACCCTCGTTTTGGGAACCGCCGAGCTTGAGCGATTGAACCATGACCGCCTCCCCTAACCGCGCTTCATGACCGAGAGCGCACTCGCAGCTTGAGCGCCTGTCGTTGAGACAACATAGGCGCGGCCGAGTTCGACGCTGTTGGTCGACAGGCGCGCAAGCACCTGGCCCTCGAAGGGAATAACCACATAGGCGAGTGGCACGGTGCGCGCCGTACTATCCGTCTTATGATCGGTCACGATGGCATAGCCCCAGCCCTTCAGGGCTGTCTCGAGCGCTTGGCCGAAGGGCGAACTGTCCTGCTTTAACGAGACGGTCGCGGTCCCAGGGCCGATCTGCTCGGCGAGCCTGCTCACCATATCGCCGGCGATGGCGCTGGCGGCAGGACCGGAGATTTCTGGCGGTGCGTTGCTGGTGGTAAGCCCCTCCGTGCCCAGCGACTGGCATCCGGAAAGGAAGATGGTAAGGGTGCTGGCGGCGGTAAGGCTGCGGAGAAGGTGCAAGGTCTGCGGGAGGGCTGGCAAGCTTCGCATTACCGCCCTCCCCTTCTGATCGTCACCTTTTCTTGTTTCCAGCCAACGCCTGAGACGAGCACAGCGCGGTCGACATGATAATCGACCACCATCATATCGCCCTTCATCCGATAGTTGACGATGCGGTTCTGCCCGCCCGACACGACAAACAGCACCGGAACATCCTGGCCGGAGATCGAGCGCGGGAACTGGACGTAAGTCTTCTCCCCGTCCGAATAGACCCGCGTCGGCCGCCAGCCGGCATTGCCGGAGATGGAATAGGAGAAATTCAAGCGCTCGGCGGGGACGCCGGCACCCGGGATGGTGCTCGCCTCGATACGGGCGTTGATGTCAGCCAGCTTCGCCGAAATATCTTCCGGATATTCGAACCCAACCCGGGCCATGTACTGGTTTGCATGTGACTTGAGCTGGATATGATAGGTGCGGCGCGAGGTTGTCACCACCATCGAGGTGACGAGGTTCGGCTCGGACGGCTTGACGATCAGGTGGATCGCCTGCCCGCCGGCCGCCCCCGACGTCGCCGGTTCCACCTTCCATCTTACCGTGTCGCCCACGAGTACGTCGCGGACCACTTCGCCGCCCTGAAGCTCGATGTCGCAGACCTGCAGCGGTGAGCAGACGACGGACGGCTGAACCTCGCCGTAGAGGAAGATCACTTTGCCGTCCGGTCCTTTCGTGACAAGTCCGCGTGATCCGCGCCACTGGGTGGAAATACCCATTCCCTTCGCCTCGTTGGCGGTAACGCCATCGGCCGCTAAAGCGCGCGAGGAAAGGGAGGTCGACAGCGGCCCGATTGCGGTGACGATCGTGGCAGCCGTCAGCAAGGCCGGAAAACGTCTGGGTCGATTACTCATGTTCGTGGCCATGCCTTTCAAAGCTGCGCAGTCCAGTCGAGGTCCCGGAGATAGAGACCGATCGGGTTCAATCGAATGACACCCTCGTCCTGCGGTGGCGTCAGGGTCACGGTGGCAATGCCGCGGAAACGGCGGACGGCGGTTTCCTTGCCGCGACGGTCGCGCTCGAATTCTGTCCAGTCGATCTGGTAGCTCTGGTTCGAGAGTGCGACGATATTGTTGACCTCAATGGCAACGGTGGCGTTCTTCGCCTTCTCGAAGGGCGATGAGGAGCGGAACCAGGCGTTGACCTTTTCGGTCGCAGGGTCCGAGGTCCGAAGCAGCGCATAGGTGCGATCAATATATTGCTTCTGAACGACGGTATCGGGCGTCACAGACCGGAAGTTCGATACGAAACTGCCGAGCGTGGCGCGCACCACACGCGGATCGGCATATTCGATCTGTTGCGGAAACCCGGCACTCGAGGAAGTGCCGAGCTTGTCCACCTCGACGATATACGGCACCAGTTTGACCTGCGTGCTCTGGAAGAGCGCGTAGCTGAAGCCGATCACCGCCATGGTCATCCCGGTGATACCGACGATGCGCCACGCGGATGCCGCCCGGACATAAGAGCCGTAGCGCTCGTTCCATTCATTTCTCGCAGCGATGTAGGGATTGTCGGGCGGGGTGGGTCCGGCCATGTGTGATCAGCCCTTTACTTTTTATCGTTGATTGGCGGGGGTAGGGACGGCGCCCCGGACTTTTGCGTCTGGTCGAGCTTGGCATTGGCAAGCCCGAGCAGCGATCCGGCATAGGCGCCGGGCGAGCCGATCGCCTTGTCCTTTGCAGCGGAGCCGACGGCGCCGGCTGCACCACCAACGGCGGCTTCCATGCCGCGCATCGCCGCGCCGGCAAGTGACGATCCGCCAGCTCTCGCAGCATTCGCTGCCTCAAACCCCCGGTTTGCAGCACCTATGGTGAGGAAGCCGGCGCCTAAAGCGGTAGCGGCCGCCTGCCCGCCGTGACGGATGGCTTCCATGCCGCCACCGACCGACGCGCCCTGGACGACACCCTGCATGATTGGGGGCACGTACATAGCAATGACGAAGACGACGACTGAGATGCCGGCGATCGCGAGCGTTGTGATAAACTGGTCAGAGGTTGCCGTCGGCGCCTCAGCCAAGCCTAGCAGAATGTCCGAACCAATCTTGGCAATCATCACCAGAGCCATCAGTTTCAAGCCGACGGAGAAGGCGTAGACCAGGTACCGAACGGCAAAATCCTTCGTATAGGACGAGCCGCCGAGCCCGAGCATGATCATGCCGGCCAGCAGTCCGACATACATTTCGACCATGACCGCAACGAAGATCGCGGCGACCAGGGAAAAGGCGACCACAACCACGACCATGGCAAAGACAGCCGCGATGGCAAGCGCATTGTCCTCGAACAGGCCGAACTTCGCCTGCTCGGACATTTTAGAGGCGACGCGGATCCCGGCATCGAAAATATTGGCGGGTGAAGCCGAGCCGCCGCCGGCACCGATCTGATAAAGACTATCGACCACAGCCTTGGCGAAGGCCGGACCGCCATCCAGGATGAAGGCGAACAGACCGATGAACATGATCCGGCGGACCAGTTCAGCGAACCACGCATCAAGGCTCGCCGCATTGATCGCCAGCCATACTGCGGCGATCCCGACTTCGATGCCGGCAAGGATCCAGAACAGTGATCTCGCCGCATTCATGACCGTCGTCTCCCAGCCTTTAGCGGCGGTGACAACCTGGTTTTCCAATGTAGTCAGGACCGCCCCTTGCTGGGCGAAGGCCGGCGCGTTTGCAATCAGCAGGATAGCGATGCCAATAATGGCAGTCTCCAGTTTGCGGGAGGGGCGTACGATCACCATCGTGGCTTCATCTCCTGTCCGCCGCGCACGTCGCGATCCGGATCGCCGCTGAAGAAGCGCTCGCGATACTCGCGCCGCGCCTCACCCGAGCCTGACGATTCAGCGGACGTCGCACCCGGCTGAACGATCAGCCAGACGAGAAAACCGCCTCCCAAGCCGATGCCACCCGCCACTACGAGAGCAATCAGAATGCGCGGGCTCACCAGCGTGGCTCCATCGTTTGTCCGCCTCGGATGTCATTGGTCGGCGCGTTAAAGAATTGTTCGCGCCGGACCTGTGCCAGATCCTTTTGTGCCTGTTCCGACTGAAACCAGGTGCCCATCATCGTCGTCTGCTGCGAAACCAGCCCACGCAGCTTCTGCATCTGCGCGACTTCCTGGGCTGCGATCTGGTGTCCGACCTGCAGTGCCTTCATCTGGCCATCGGCCGATTCCGACATCGAGCGCAGCGACGACATGGTGGATTCTTCGCTGGAGAACTGATCGGACGTCAGGCTGGCCGCCTTCAACGTGCCGGCGATCGTGTCGCGATTGGTGTCGGACCAACCCTGATAGCTTGACGAGAAGCTCTGGCCGTCCGGCAGATTGCTTTTCATGTCGGCGAAACTCTGGAAGCGTTGCTTCAGAACGTCGTCGACATTGCCCATCGAGAAGGCGATGCCCTGGCCTTGGGCGACGACGCTCTGCAGTTTCTTCAGGTCGTTTTCGACCTGCCCCCAGATATGATCCGGAAGTTGGGCGGTGTTCTGCAGCAGGTTGTTGTAGATGTTGATCTGGTTCTGGATCTGCTCGGCAAGCTGGGAGATCTGCTTGATCTGATTGTTGACCTGCTCGGCCGACTTGCCGACGAGACTGATGAGTTCCGCATTGTTGGCAATCTGCGTCCATTCCGTAGCCTGACCGGTGACACCGCCCGCATAGGTCGGAATTGGGAAAGCGACCGGGATGACGACGGCTGCGATCATGACGGCGTGCGCCGCATCAAGCGGCAGGGAAGAGTGTTTCGGCATGGGCGATCCCCCTTTGCTGGAGCCAGTGGATGGGCCAGTCGGGCCCGTATTGTGAGTGCAGGGCACGGATGTGCTTCAGGTCTTCCTTTCCGGACGCGCCAACGAAGGAGAGCGTCACGGGACCAAGCGACATATCGAACAACCTGCGGCCCTCCGGCGAGGCCACATAATATTCGCGCTTCGGAAGGGCTGTTGCGACGATCTCGATCTGCCGCTCGTTGAAGCCAATGCGCTCGTAGAATTCACGCGTACCCGGCTCACGCGCTGCACCGTTGGGCAGGCAGATCTTGGTCGGGCAAGACTCCTTGAGGACGTCGATGATACCCGAGCGCTCGGCGTCGGATATCGATTGTGTAGCGAGCACGACCGCGCAATTGGCCTTGCGCAGTACCTTCAGCCATTCGCGGATCTTGTCGCGGAATGTTGGATGGCCGAGCATCAGCCAGGCTTCGTCGAGGATAATCAGGCTTGGAGCGCCGGTCAGACGCTTCTCGACCCGCCGGAACATGTAGAGCAGGACAGGCACGAGATTGCGCTCGCCCATGTTCATCAGCTCCTCGACGTCGAAGCATTGGAATGCGCCGAGTGCCAATCCGTCCGCCTCCGCGTCGAGCAGCTGACCCATCGGGCCGTCGACCGTGTAGTGATGGAGTGCGTCCTTGATCTCGCGCATCTGCACGCCGGAGACAAAGTCCGAGAGCGAGCGACCGCGGGATTCCGCCATCAAAGCAAGTTGCCTGGAGATGGCGTTGCGAAAATCGGGTGTAACAGTGACGCCTTGCAGCGCGACGAGCGTCTCGATCCACTCGGCCGCCCAGGATCGGTCGCCGTCGGTCGAAAGTTCGGCCAGCGGGCAGAAGGCAAGCTGCGGCGAGCCGCCTTCTCCGGCCCCGGCCCCGTCGGCGCCGATCTCGTAGTGATCGCCACCGACCGCCAGCGTCAGCGGCAGCATCGACCGACCCTTGTCGAAAGCGAACACCTGGGCATCGGCATAACGGCGGAATTGCGCGGCAATCAGCGCCAGCAGCGTCGATTTGCCGGACCCCGTCGGGCCGAAGATCAGCGTATGGCCGACATCGTCCACATGCAGGTTGAGCCGGAACGGCGACGAGCCGCTGGCGACCTGCATCAGCGGCGGTGACCCGGCTGGATAGAACGGGCACGGCGCGATGGGGCTGCCCGACCAGACCGAGTTCAGCGGGATGAGGTCGGCAAGATTGCGGGTGTTGATCAGCGGCTCGCGGATATTGGCGTAGGAAACGCCCGGCAAGCTGCCAAGGAAGGCGTCGGTTGCGTTCAGCGTTTCGATCCTGGCGCCGAATCCTTCTGCCTGGACGAGACGGCGGATAGCCTCGCACTTTTCCTGAAGACGCGGTTGCTGTTCGTCGAACAGGACTATGACCGGCGTGTAATAACCATAGGCAACAAGCTGCGACGCCGCCTGGGCGATCGCGTCTTCGGTCTCGGCCACCATCATCATGGCGTCCTGATCGACAGATCGGCTTTGCGTCTGGAAAAGCTGGTCGAAGAACGGCCTCACCTTCTGTTGCCATTTCTTGCGGGTACGCTCGAGCTTCTGCCGAGCCTCCTGCTCGTCGAGAAAGACAAAGCGTGATGACCACCGATAAGTGAGCGGCATCAGGTCGAGGCTGTTTAGGATCCCCGGCCAACTCTCGGCGGGGAGGCCGTCGATGGCGACGACACCGAGGAAGCGGTTCTCGACCGTCGGGGTCAGACCGTGCTGCAGCTCGGCTGTGACCAGCCAGTCAAGATACATCGGAATATCGGGCAGGCGGACCGGGTGGTTCTCGCCGGTAATGCAGAAGCGGATGAACTGGAACAGCTCGTCGTAGCGGGCGATCCGGAAACCGCCGCGTTCTTCCGTCTCCCGCGTCATCATGCGGCGTATGGATACGACATTGGCGAAATACTGTTCGACCTCGCGGATGGCGGTCCGAAAGGTGTCGAGCGCCGTATCGGCGTGAGATGCAGAACGGCTCCCCGCGTCGGCATAGACATAGCGCGTCAAGCCTGATCGCCGTGGCTCCGGTGGCCGCCAGGTCAGAATCAGCGCGTGCCGGCTCTCGTAGTGCCCGCTCTCCCTCTGGAAATGAGACCGCCGTTCCCGATCGATCGCGCCTGTGACGGGATCAGGAAAGTGGCAGGTGTTCTCTGCCGGATAGTCGATCGTCGGTACCCTCAAGGCCTCGACCTGGATCATCCAGCCGGAGCCCAGGCGAGACAGGATGGCGTTGATCTGTCGCGACACCTCATTGCGCTCGGCATCGGTCGAGCTTTCGCTGTCCGGCCCCGCGAAGTACCAGCCCGCCATAAGTGAGCCGTCCTTCAGCAGGATGACGCCTTTGTCCACCAAGCCGGCATAAGGCACGAGATCGGCGAAGGATGGCCCGGAATGACGGAAGGATTTGAGGGCGACCATCTCACATCCCTCAGAACTTGCGCCACGGCGATGACGTCGCGCGATAAGACGTCTTGTACGAAATGTGCCGGAGGTAGACCCGCCGCATCAGAGGATCCGCTTTCGCCATCATGCGCAGTGCCGCCACAGCGACCAGCCAGATCGCGATACCGAACAGCGCCGCGTACCAGGTCAGCACAACGAAGATCAGGATGATGGCCGCTAGCGCTGTCAGCAGCACCAGTTCGCGGTCAGCGCCCATGAGCAGGTTTGGCCGGGAGAGTGCCCGGTGTACCCGAGAGCGTGCCAGAGAAGAGCCGGCGTCAGCCATGAGCCCCCTCCCCCACTGTGGCCGGCGTCATCGTTGGTTCGGGAGTGTTTTGCTCGGCCTGTGCTTGAGCCTCGCCGATCGAGGCCCCGGTCGCGCCGAAGAGAGCGACAATCTGGGTGGCTCCGAGCAGCACGCCACCCACCAGCGCGACATAGCAAAGCCGTCTCGCGAAATCATTCAGCTCGCCTCCAAAGATCAGCATGGCGCCAGCAATGGCGACAGCGGCCAGCGCGATAAACCCGGCAACAGGTCCGGTGATCGATTGCTGGATCTGTTGCAGCGGCGATTCCCAGGGAAGGCCGCCTCCACCCGAGGAAGCGAGCGCCGGTTCTGCAAGACCAATTGAGACGGCGACCAGTGCCGCACAGGTGAGTAATATATTGGTTCTACGCGACATGGCTGTCCTCATCGATCTGGGCATAATGTTCGGTCTGGTAGCGGCCGTTGCGGTATCCCTCGAGGTGGATCACCTCACGGACCCGCCTCCCCTTCGCCGTTCGCTCAATAGAGACGAGGAGATCGACGGCTTCGCCGATCACCTCCTGCATAGGCTGCTGGCTGGCTTCCGCTGTCAGCTGCTCAAGCCGGCGCAGGGCAGACATCGCCGTGTTGGAATGGACCGTCGTGACGCCGCCCGGATGTCCCGTGTTCCAGGCCTTGAGCAACGTCAGTGCCGCACCGTCGCGGACCTCGCCGACAATGATGCGGTCGGGACGCAGACGCATCGTGCTTTTGAGCAGGCGCGCCATGTCGATCGTATCGCTGGTATGTAGCGACACGGCGTTCTCGGCCGCGCATTGAATTTCGGCGGTGTCTTCGAGAATGACCATCCGATCGTCCGGGGCCGCAGTCACGATTTCGGCGATGATGGCATTGGCGAGCGTCGTTTTGCCGGACCCCGTGCCACCGGAGATGACGATATTCATCCGTGCGTCGATCGCGCTTCGAATTGCCGATGCCTGGGCCTCGGTCATCACTTTTGACGTCACATAATCGTCGAGCGGTATGAGGCGTGACGCCCTCCGCCGGATCGTGAATGCCGGCCCGGATACGATCGGTGGCAACAGGCCCTCGAAACGGTGTCCGCCGATCGGCAATTCGCCGGATATGATCGGCCGTTCATCGTCAGCCTCTGACTGCAGGGCGTGGGCGACGCTGCCGATCACGACTTCGGCGGCGGCAGGCGTCATTGCGCCGGCTGATACGACCCCATGACCGAGCCGCTCGATAAACAGTCGACCATCGGGATTGAGCATGATCTCGACGACCGTCGAGTCATCAAGGGCGACGCAAAGCTGGTCGCCGAGCGCGTCCTGGAGTTTGCGGACAAGGCGCGGATGGGAGCGAAGCTGGGTCACGCGGCGCTCCTGAACGGGCGGCCGTTATCGTCCGCGATGATTGAACGGTATCCCGGCGGGCAGACTCGTTCGAAGCTCGTTCGGTCGGCGGGCAAACGTCCGGCGACGGCGACAGTGTTGCCGATCGCGACGGGTTCGCCCAGTCGCGTCATCGGCCAACCGGCGCGCTTCAGGATGCGCTCGAAGCGAAGATCGGTTGCCGTGACGATTTCGTCGTAGCCGTTTGCCATCGACCATTCGATGATGCCGGCAAACATGGTAAGCGTCGCGAGATGCAATTGGCCCCCTGCCCTCGCGGTCGGCAATGTCGTGTCGACGCAGAAGCGTGAGCTTTCGACCATCCCGGAATGTGCTCCGAGTGAGCCCGCTTCGAGCAACTCAGGGAAGGTCTGTTCCAGCATCGTGGGCCCGCAGGCCGGAAGAAGTCGAACGCAACCAGCGATCAATCCGCACATTGCAATAGCCAGAAGGTACGTCGGTTTGCAATCGTCGTACCGGTCGCGCTCTTCCCCTCTTGTGATCGAGACGTCCCAATCGAGACGACCGCCAAATACCTCCGCACGAAGACGGTGCATCTGGTTCAGGAGGCTTTGACTACGCTCGTGTTGGTCGGGCGAGACTGTCAGTATCCGCATCATAATCTCCGCATGAACCGGTCGTGCGAAAGGAAATCACGCCGCGACGCGTGTGCCTATGTGCAGATCTGCACCTCAGGTGATTCTAGCGAGTCGCTGGTCCGGCTCTTAGAGTGTGAGCGCGTGGTGAGCTAGGCGGAGGAGATTCATGTGCAAATCTGCATGTCGTCGCAACGAGATCGACTTGCGCAAACAGGTGTAAGTGACAGATTCAAATCAAAGAATCGGGATAGGTCTCTGATACAACGAAAACGTGTTAACTATTGATTAACTTTAAATATCTTGCAAACCGTGCTGGAATCGGTTGTGCTATCCACGATAAATAGGTGTGTTTACGAAAATTACCGTGTGTACGAGAGGAAGTC